>JAOZRM010000179.1 GCA_029940175.1 Candidatus Sabulitectum sp.
TGATTATCCTGTAACTTCTTATCCCGTCCAACGCGGAGGCTGCTGGTACATTCAGGCAGAGTATTCTCGGTCCGCTTCAAGGTATTATTCCAATGCAGCCAGCGAGTGGAATACTATTGGATTTCGTTTAGTGAGATCAGCAAAATAATTTCAATATGCAGACTGACTGTTTCCTGGCGACGTTACAATCCATTCGGGCAGCAGATCCAGTACAATCAGTTTCCGCTATGCAAGTCAATATCTGTTATTTATGGGCTCCCCCGGTTTAACCGGGGGAGCTATTGATTTCACTGTTTGTTCATCTGCTGAAGGAAATCAATTGCAGACAGTGCGGCAACGGTGCCGTCTGCCACAGAAGTGGTGATCTGCCTGTAGCGTTTCTCCCGCAGGTCACCTGCAGCAAATACACCAGGTACATTGGTCTTCATAAGCTGATCAGTTAATACCTCACCGCGGTCATTCATATCTATTATGTCTTGGAAGATTCCGGTGTTAGGCACATATCCTATGAAAATAAAACAACCGGTAGCTGGTATCTCTGTCTTTGCACCTGTGGTTTTAGAAGCCACAATTACCTTCTCAAGGTGCTCATTACCGGTGAAGTCAACAATGTCCTGAGCCATCAGGAAGTGAATCTTTTCATTCTTTCTTGCTTCTTCAACTATCCAGGGTTGGGCCTGAAAGTGATCAAACTCATGAACAATGGTAACTTTTGAGGCATATTTAGTGAGACCGACCGCTTCTTCAAGTGCAGAGTTTCCCCCTCCAATGGCAACTACTTCTTTGTCTGTGAAGAAATCACCATCGCAGGTGGCGCAGTAAGAGATTCCAATACCCTTGTACTTGTGTTCGCTTTTCATACCAAGCTCTCTTGGTACACCGCCTGTTGCCAGGATAACTGCTCCGGCGTGGAATGTTCCCTCATCTTCCACCTCAACGGATTTCAGTTCACCTGACAGGTTGATGCCAAGAACAGGAGATTGAGTCAGTACTTTGCAGCCGAAAGACTTTGCCTGGCGAAGCATTGTCTGGGAGATGTTCCATCCTGAAGTTGTCTCTACTCCTGGGTAGTTGGCTACAGTATATGACATGACCATCTGGCCACCTGCTGTACCTGAATCTACAATAAGAACACTAAGTCTGGCACGGGAAAGATAGATACCTGCGGTAAGTCCGGCAGGTCCGGCACCAAGTACGATCACATCGTATTTCTTATTCATGGTTTTTCCTTCCGGATAGCTGTGCTACACAAACTCCCGGTCAAGAATTTCCTTTACCTGCTTTTTGCTCTGAATACTGGTTGTGGCAGCAGCGACTTTTCCGCCCTTGAAATAGACAGTGAAAGGAAGTCCATTGAATCTGCTGCATTCAGGAAGAGATCTGATGTTGTGTCCAGCAGGTCCATCAAAATCCATATCACGGAAAACAACATTCTCATAGTTGTCTTTTACTGAATCCATAATATCGTAAACAGGCAGGCACATAGGCCCCATTCGACCACAGCATATCATCACATTCTCATTGCTTTCGATAATATCCTTGAAGTCTGCGTCGGTTTCCACATGCTGTAAACTGGTTCTTAACATTTCCTCATCTCCTTTAACAGTACGTTTTGCTCTAGATTGACAAAAGTATCATATGACAAAAAAGTCAAATGTCAAGTTTCACAATTGAGTATTTGTGATTGATTCAGGTGCAGCGACTTTCTTTCCAGATGCGATGCATTCAATTCCACACTGCTGCTTGATGTATTGAAAAAGGAAATCCCCCCGGATCACACCGGGGGGAAAGAAGGAAGGTGTATCAACCTCCGTGTTTTTTCACCAGCTCAATAACGTCCGGGAAGTCCATTCCCAGTTCCTTCAGCTTGGCTGCGGTAGGAACTCCGTCATTGGTCCAGCCACGACGCTTGTAAACCGCATCGAGGAGCTTTTCGTACCTGTCCCCGCGGTACTTGCGCATTGCTGCAACTTTTTCCGTTGTGGACATGTTCTCCGGGTTGATACCTGTGTCGTCCTTGAGCTGTGTGTCGTAACGCTCAACACGGCTCTCGTACTCGTGATTGGTCACAGGACCTGCAGAACGGTAAGGAATCTCGTCGTGTGCTCTTCTGCCGAATCCCATTTTCAGGTTAAATACACGCTGGAAGTTGTAAACCCTTTCACTCATGATGATCAGGCTTTCCATGGTCTGTGGTCTTCCTGTAACTCCCTCAAAGAGCTCACAGTACCCCTGAACATGGCCTGGAACTTTGGCAGGCTCGCTTGTTTCTGCGTTGTCTGCAGGTTCTACGTCGTTCCATGGAAGTTTGCAGAGGCCACAAAGACCGAACCACGTACGCCACATGGGGAAGTAGTGAAGGGCCTCGGCTTTGTCTTCGAAGGTTGGGATCTGCTTGTTCACCATATCCATGAAGATCAGCCAGGCCTCATCGTGCTGGGCACCCTTCAGGGCTATACCGTAACCGCCCTGCTGTGCAAGAGATTCCTTTGTGACATACTCGGAGTATTCCATGCCCTTTGATTCCATGCCTATATCCTGCATGAAGGCCGGATCCGCACCGAAGTTTTCCACGAAATATTTCTTCATGTAGCGGATACCCTTACCTGAAATAAGGCCGAATCCCTCACCTCGGCCCATCTGGTGAAGAAGCTCAAGAGCTGCCTCCCAGTTGCCGAACCGGAGATCCAGTCCGCCTGTTTTCTCCAGGTCAAGGACTCCTGCCTCAAAACATTCCATTACAAAAGCTGTGCCTGTGGCGTAACTGATGGTGTCAAGGCCGTAAGTATCGCAATAGAAGTTGTATTCAATGGGGAAGTGGGGGTTGAATATTCCCATGTTGGATGAACCGCCAACTGTTTCATACTCCGGTCCGTCTACAAGTACTTTCTCACCTTTGTATGGACCTGTCTTCAGTTGAAAGCCTTCGGCAGCCTTGGCACATGCCATAGAGCAGCCAAGGTAGCAACCATCCGGTACACCCTGTGTGATGTACTTGTCAATGAAAACCTTGCTCTCAATGTACTTTGTATCCGGATGTGAACCATACTGGTAGTTGTTAACAGGCAGCAGGTCGTAGGCATCCATGATCTCTGTGAGGTGAGCGGTACCGATGGCTCTCATGTTGCACTGCTCGGTATCCATGAGGATCATTTCTTTTGTTACCCGCATACCCGCTTTACGGATCATCAGCTGATCATGCGGCCGGTTGGGATCTTTTGTCATGGTTATGGCACCTGTAGGGCAGATGTCTGCGCAGGCAGCACAGCCGATGCAGTGGGTCTGCAACTGATCGAATGGCATCATCACAGATCTGTCCTCACCGCGGTTGGCGAAGTTGATGATGTTCTCCCATATGCCCTGACCGCAAATTCTTGTGCAGAGGCCACAGAGAATGCAGGCGTTGGGGTTGAAATCCACATTGGGATGATCAAAGCCCGGATGCTCCACTCCGTGGAACTTTGCCATGTCCTGAATTATTTTTACTTCAGGCCATCTGGCAATCATCATGGTAAGGATGTTCTTTCTGTTGCTGAGCACTCTTTCGTTCTTTGTCTCAACAGTACAGTCTTTTCTTACTGGATAATTGCAACTGGTTACAAGCTTTGATTTCCTGCCCTCATTAACCTCCACTGTGCAGAGGCGGCATGCGCCATAGGGCTCTACAAGCTCGCTGTGACACAAAGTAGGAATGTGGATATTCAGTTTTAATGCAGCCTCCAGGATGGTTGTTTCCGGGGCAACCTGAACTTCACTACCGTCTATTTTTACGGTGATCATGTCAGCCATTATTTCACCTCCACGGCGCCGAAGTTGCAGACGTCATAGCAAACTCCGCATTTGATACATTTTTCCTGATCGATAACGTGTACTTCTTTGCGGGATCCGGTAATGGCATCCACTGGGCATTTTATTGCACAGAGTGTGCAGCCGGTACAGTTTCCAGGGTCAATTGTGTATTTGATCAGAGCGTGACACTTGCCTGCAGGGCAGACATGGTCTTTGATGTGAGCTTCATATTCATCTCGGAAGTATCTGATGGTGCTGATAACAGAGTTGGGAGCATCCTTGCCAAGAGCACAGAGACAACTGTCGTTCATTGTTGAGCCGTAGCTCTCAAGAAGCTCGATGTCTCCTTCTTTTCCCTTGCCTTCTGTTATTCTTCCAAGTATCTGTCCCAGGGCAACAAGACCCTCACGGCAGGGGGTGCACTTGCCGCAGCTCTCGCCTTTCAGGAAGTCTACGAAGTATTTGGCGATCTGAACCATACATGTGTTCTCGTCCATTACTACCATACCGCCTGAACCCATCATGGAGCCCTCAGCGGTAAGACTGTCGAAGTCAACTGGCAGGTCAAGCTTTTCTGCAGGAATTACTCCACCGGAAGGTCCTCCAGTCTGAATGCCCTTGAAGGCTTTTCCACCGGGTATTCCGCCGCCAATGTCGTAAATTATCTCTCTCAGGGTGATACCCATGGGTACTTCAACCAGACCAATGTTCATAATGTCACCGACTACACTGAAAACCTTTGTTCCAGAGCATCCTCCCCATGGATTTTCAGACACATCACCTGTGCCTATAGCGGCAAACCATTCGGCGCCTTTTTCCATGATAAGAGAGACATTGGCCCATGTCTCAACATTGTTAAGAACTGTTGGTCCATCTTTGTACCCTTTTTCAACCGAGCGTACATACTTCGCTCTGGGTTCACCTGGAAGCCCGGCCATGGAGGCCATCAGCGCACTGGATTCTCCACAAACGAATGCTCCGGCACCTCTGTGAACAACTATATCGAAATTGAAGTTTGTTCCAAGGATGCCTTTGCCCAGAAGCCCTTTCTCACGGGCCTGTTCCAGAGCTACTTCAAGCCTGTGCATAGCAAGAGGGTATTCCTTGCGCATGTAGATGAAGCCTTCTTCCGCACCTATCGCATAAGCTCCAGCCATCATACCTTCAATGACGGAGTGCGGATCAGCCTCAACTATGGAGCGGTCCATGAAAGCACCGGGATCTCCCTCGTCTGCATTACAGACAACAACAGGTTTTCTATCTGCTTTTTCTGCGGCTTCAACACAGCTCTGCCATTTGACTCCTGCCGGGAATCCCCCTCCTCCGCGGCCACGAAGACCACTTCGGATAAGAGTTTTCACGGTTTCTTCAGGTGTGCTTCCAGTGAGTGTCTTGTGGATAGCCTGGTACCCGCCCAACCTGATGTAATCCTCAATGGATTCCGGGTTAAGCATGCCCCGGTGACGGAGCGCAAGAAGCTTCTGCTTGCCGAAGAAAGGGATGTCATCCATTCTGGGAATGGCAACACCGTCCAGGTTGTAAAGAAGTCTTTCAACAGGTGTGCCACCTTCAAGATGATTGTCTATTACCTCACCAAGGTCTTCTGCAGTGAGTTTCTGGTAAAAGATGCCTTCCGGCTGGACAACCATGATTGGTCCCTGGGCACAGAAACCGTTGCATCCAGTGGGAACAACAAGATACTTTCTCTCCAGTCCTCTTTTTAAGAGCTCCTCTTTCAGAGCATCTATAAGGGGCAGAGCCTTGTTGGCAACGCATGCAGTACCTGCACAAACCATAAGGGCAGACTTGTAAGAATCATACTCTTTTCCGGCTGACTGCTGTATGGATTTAAGTTCATTGATGTTCATGTCAGCCCTCCTTACTGTACTTTTTAACAATATCTGCTACCATTGACGGAGTTACTCCACCGATGACATCCTCGCCTACAACCACCACAGGGGCCAGACCGCAGGCACCAACACAGCGGACCTCAGAGAGAGTGAAGTGCTTGTCCGGTGTGGTTTCACCGCTCTTGATCTTCAGCTCCCGTTCGAAAGCTGCCAGCACATCAGGGGCTCCCTTTACATAACAGGCAGTTCCAGTGCAGATCTGTATTTCTCTTTCACCCTTCTGC
The DNA here is from genome assembly GCA_029940175.1 of Candidatus Sabulitectum sp. Lineage (GTDB taxonomy): Bacteria > Fermentibacterota > Fermentibacteria > Fermentibacterales > JCC-6 > Sabulitectum. Next base: position 5,924 of record JAOZRM010000179.1, read on the forward strand.
TCAAGGCTGAATGCCTTGTAGAAGGTGATGATGTGGAAGAGGGTTCCCCGGGGCTTCCCGGTTCTTTCAGCTACAGTATTCAGGGCATCAACTGGAATACACCTGTACCCATCCTGAATATCCTGGAACATTTCTATGACGAAGTCAGGATCAGCATTCCATTTGTCGATAATAATATCAACGGGGTTTTTGCATCCGCAATCACAGTCGCAGGACATACTATTCACCCCCATCTGTATGATGCCACTCGGGACGAGAACTGGAAGTTCTGGCAACAAGACCCTTAAGTCCCTTGCCCCGGAAAACAGTTCCACTTCCACCGCGACCAGCCTGCTTCAGCCTCATGTGCTGGCGGCGCCAGTCCCACCATGAGAAGTTGAGACAGCCAATCCAGCAGTGGTCAGCGCC
>JAOZRM010000180.1 GCA_029940175.1 Candidatus Sabulitectum sp.
TCTTGTTGCACGTATCGACAGACTCTCATCCAAATTGAAGGAACTTGTTCAGAAAGCATCAGTTCTGGGTCGGGAGTTCAATATACAGGTTCTTTCTGCAATGTTGAAGAGTGAGACAGTGCAGATAAATCCACTGCTGGCAGAGGGTGAAACCGAGGCTATCTGGTCTGTTCTCACAGAGATCAGTTTTATCTTCAGGCATGCACTTCTGCGTGATGTGATCTACGGAATGCAGCTTCAAAAACAGCTGCAGCAACTTCACAGACTTGCCGCTGAGGCTATGGAATCATTGTATGAAGACGATAAGACCCGATATGCAGCCCTTGCTTACCATTACCGCCGATCAGGTGTTAAGAGAAAAGCAGAGGAATATTTAAAGAAAGCAGCCGATTTTGCCAGAGACGAGTACAGAAATCAGGAAGCTCTTGGTCTTTATGAACAGCTTGCGCTGGAAACAGATACAATTGGAAAGACAATAGAAGCAGAGCTGGAAATATCCAATATTATGGTGTTTCTTGGGAAATGGGAAGAAGCGGAAAAAATTATTGTTAGTAATACTGAAAAAGCTGTTAAGAACGATCTGAAGGAATCCATGGCAGCATGTTATGTTAAACATGCTAAACTGCTCCACAGAAAAGGGTTGAACGAGGAGGCTCTTGAAAGTGCTTTTAAAGCAAATGCCATTTACACTTCTATAGATGACACCATGGGTATTGCTTCTACCCAGAATGTATTGGGAAACATTAATACAATACTGGGAAAATTTGATGAAGCCCTGGAAAATCTCTCATTATCAAACAACGCTGCTGAAAGAGCAGGAGATCTTAGAACCATTGCCATGAACATTTCCAATATTGGCAACATCTATCTGCATCAATATGAGTTGGAGAAAGCAGAGAAGTACTATAAGCTGGCTCGAATAAAGTGTGATGAAATCAATGACAAACTAACAGCTGCAACGACTTTAGGTAACATGGCAATTTTGTGCTACTACAGACTCGAGTATGACAAATGCCAGGAACTGTTTGATGAATATATATCTATCTCGGAACAGATAGGAAACAAACAGGCTCTGGCATACATCTATGGAAATATTGGAGTACTTCACCAGGAACAGAACGATATAGATTCCGCACTGAAGCATTTCAACAAACAGTTGCAAATGGGTTATGAGCTTGGGGATATGTACAATATTTCAATTGCAAAACGCCAGATAGGACAGATCCACAGTATTCGCGGTAGTTTTGATCTAGCCTTGGATTGCCTGTTTGAAACTCGTGATATCAGCGGGGAAATAGGTGATTCCAGAAGCAACTGTATGGCTTATGAGAATATCGCCATGGTTTATCATCGAATGGGTGATTACGAGAAGGCCTGTGAGAATTTCCATGCAGGGATTGAAATAGCAGACCAGATATCCGAGAAACATGTGTCATCCTACAGCAGGCTCTACCTGTCACAAATATATTTCCGGCAGAACAACTACACATTTGCAAGAAAATACATGGATGAAGCCATCGCCATCAGAAGAGAGCTTGAAGATCACAATCAACTTCTTGATTCGCTAATCTTTTCTGCTGAGACCCTGTTGTTAATGAAGGAATTCAAACTTGCATCTAAGATGATCGCTGAGGCTGAAGAAATCTCCCGTGAAGATCAAATCGACCACAACCAGGAGAAGCTAAAACTTGCAAGGGCTTTACTGGAAGCACAGGAAACCCCAGAAAGAGCAGAAAAACTTCTTACCCTGTTGAAATCAGAGGTTTCCGGTGATGAGCTGTCTGCCAGAATTAACTTCGAGTTGTATCGATTGAACGATTCAAAGATCAACCGGGAGGCTGCGCGGAATCTCTATAAAAAGATGTATGCAGAAGTCCCAAGATCTGAATTTCTGGAGTATCTTCAGAAGTTGGATGAAAAAGGTACACCCTGACAGATTCTATTTCAGTATCTGCCGCAAGTGATCTGGGTGTGCTTCTTGAAGACAATTACACAAGAAAGGCCAACCTTTCGGCTGGCCTTTCAAAAAAACTCATTATCCTACTCGACTGAGTAGCTTCCGCTCCATGATCCGTAGTCCCAGCTTGTTACATCGTTCTGGGTGGAACCTGTGTAGGATTCTTCACCGGGAAGAATGGTAACTACTACTGTACCAGTTTCTCCATCTCCCAGAGCACCGGCATGAACTGCAGCTCCTGCAAGATATGAATCATCTGTGTAGATGTCTGTGCCCCATACGCTTGTTGATGCATCTCCAGTTACCTGGAAAGTGAGTGACTCACCAACCTGGTCACGGTAAGCTGTAAGATTACCGGGATCTTCGGCTGGTGGCTCTCCGCAGCCCATAAATGCCACAAGAACCAGTCCAAGAATGATTGCAAGATTCCTTGTCATTTCTCTTATTCCCCTCCTGTTGTGCAAAGAACAGATTCTTTTGTACCATAGTTATTTGATACTCACGATAGCGAAGAAATCTGCTGAATGCTATTGCCTTAATCGATAATGTGCGTGAGATTGAAAATACATTGTGATAGTGACGCAGTCAACAGGAATGGACACAGGAGATTAACTATTTAGATATTGACGCGTGTATGCTTGTGACTCTATTCTCTTGCAACAGGAGTAAAAATGCAGATGTAGAAACGAAAATTGAAACAGTGGGGAGCGCATGAGAATTAAGTTGAACACGCTATCAGAGATGCCGATTGCCGTTGACAGCTACGGTGAGAAAGTTTCGATCATGCTTAATCTGGGAAGTCATCTGAGGGAACAGCCTTTTGCCGTAATTGAGAAGAAGATGTTTGGAGGCAAAGGAGAGATATTTGCCCAGGATCGATACATCAGTTTCAAATCCAATGGTAGTTTCTCGAAGCTGAAGAAAGAGAAAACGGTAAATTACTCAGACATTGTTGAATTTGAACCATTTAACGGCTCCACTGGCCTTGAATGGAATTTTGTTGGAAACACCGGTAAGTTTACTATTGGCTTAGTGTTTTACGGTAAGGTGAAGGGAATCGGCCCGCAGAACATTTTCTGGTACGATCTCAAGGAATTTCCCGCACGGTCAGGCGCTTTCTATAAGCTTCTTTCAGACGTGATACCACGAACAGGTCTAACTGCAAACCTTAAAACTTCTGCTGTAAAGAACCAGCTGGAAGAAGCCATGGCAGTATTTTATGGAGACAAAACCGCAGAGGATATCGGGTTGAAGCTTTCTCTGGCTGACGTAAAGTATCCGGGGTTTTCTGCATTGCAGATTGCGTTCTCTACTTTGCTTGCCGCCACAACAACTGCAACAGATAGTACCAAAGACTCATATCTTGATCTTTTCAAAAGCCTGGACAGTATTTACATCAAAATCCTGAAAAAACTTATGATTGACTACAATGCAAAACTGGGTAACTTGTTTACCCGTGAGCAGAAAATTTACGAAGCCGACGAGAAGTTTCAGCGGTTATCCTCATTGTGGTACCTCAGGCAGATAATGAATCTGCACTTTGCTGAAAAGAATTTACCGGAAGACGAAAATCTTGCATGGCCTTTTAAGGTTTTGAAACCAAGGGCAAGAACCTATAGAGGAGGCAAGGTTACATCTGTTGAGATCAAACTCCCTGAACCGGAGATTTACGAGGAAGCTATCGCGAAGCTGGAGAAGTAGCTTTCATCTTATTACAGTTGCAAGTTCAGATATTACACTTTGCTCCTGTGAGAACCGGAATGCATAAACTCCTGCCGGTAGTAAAGATGTATCGACCGTGAAGGTTTGGATATTGCTAAGGGCTCCCTGAAATGGAGCAGAAACAAGTCTTCCTGTGATGTCGTAGATGTGGAATAATGCTATGCCCGGTCCACCGGTTAATGTCAGTTCGATAGAACTGGAGCGTATTGGGTTTTCGAAGAGGATTCCAAGGGTGGTTGATGGGGGAGAACCTCCCTCTTCCTCCTCTTCCGGCTCTGTGTTCGTATTGGGAGCTCCGGGAGTTGGATATGCCTGAAATGCCCACTCCTCCCCGGTATCAGGCCAGCGCCCCCATGAAACATCATCTTCAATATCCGGAAATGTGATCCAGTCGACAATAACCGAGCCCTGCATCAGGTAGATTTCCTCTCCGTCCTTGTCCAGCTTGAATTCAGCATGAAGAGAACCCTGATCTGTGTCTTTGTCTGCCCAGATCAGCATGTACTCTCCCGGTTGGATCACAGTATCCGGAAAAGCGAATTTATAGGGAAATGCCATGTCATCAGTAAGGTAGTATTCTGAGAGATTAATAGATTCAGTACCTGTGTTTGTTATTTCAATCCAGTCGTCGTACTCTCCGTCAGTATCTGAGATGGTTGAATCGTTCCCTGCCATGATCTCATTCAGAATGAGTTCATCAACCGGTTCCCAGCTACCGAGAAGGAACGTGAGGTAATCGTGTCTGTTCTCAACAAATGTGGCCAGAGCCGGGGCAAACCTGCCTGGTCCGATTGGCACATTGTAATCCATGGCGTCTTCAAACTGATTCGGAGTGTAGATACTCATAGGAGGTTCTTCAAGGTAGACCCATTCACGAATAAGATCCCGCATATCCTCCATCCGGGTAATCAGCACAGCAGGATCTGCTGAAGTGGCCATCAGTTTTCTAAAATGACCCTCATAGACATTGCAGTACTCGTCAACACTCCACAGTACATCTGCAAGAGGTCTGCTCTCACTTGGGTCAATGTTGGTCCAGTATGGGTCCAGCTGCTGAAGCTCACTGATGGAGTAACCCCACCAGTTAAAGCATCCAAACGACTCGTTCATGTCCCATTCACCGAAAACAAATCTGTCATCTCTGTCAGCGCAGTAGAGGTAGTAGTTCACACCTCTGCCAGCATAGCTGTCTAGATTGACCAGAAGGTTATCAACTGCGAGAAGTGCAAGAGCCGTATTTATATCCATCACAGAGGAGAGAGAGTCGGGCAGATCTTCAACCGGAGTATTACCCAGGAGATAAGTCAGTTCCACCAGTGAAGACCAGTCATTGGTGCTTTCATTAGTTTTTAGCTCGTAATCCCCGTAGTAATAAGATTCATCCCAGCCCAGAAACTCCAGTGACCCGTGATTATCTCCCTTCCACAGGTTGCCGTCTTCACCGGAGCCGAACCTTTCATCTATGAAATGCTTGTCAAACTGCTCTACCAGCGTATACAGGCCCCAGTAGGTGTCGTTTATGTAGAGAGCGGCAAATGTGGTTCTTGGACAGGGGATCCCTGCCGCAACTGCCACTTCGTAAGCTGATGCCTCTCTCACAAAGCTGGGATCGTTGAAGTTGCAGTTCAAATTGAGTTTATACAATCCCTCGATGTTCTGATCATCAATGAATACGTCAAGATCGATTTTGAAAGATTTTTTCAATGTATGATTGGTCTGGTAACTTGAACCGCCCTTGAATCTTACCCCCACAGTTTCAAAATTGTAACTTTCCCATACAAACGATGCTTCAAGATAGATTTCATCATCGTAGTTATCGATTAAGATATCCCAGAAATCAACATCTTCAAAGTACAATCGGATCTCCTGTACCTGGTTCTCCTCGAAGAGAGGATGATCCGAAGGCTGAAGAGCGGCAATTGCTGTTTCCGGAATCAGAGTCAGCATAGTCGCTAAAAGAAAAAATGTTGTTTTCATTATTTCTCCCCCGTTCGTAAAGTAGGTAAATATTCCGGGAGAGTAAATTGAGGGTTAATCTTTTGTAACAGATTGTAAGAAAACTGAAATCATGCGAATATGGTTCTATCGATGTGCGTGGCTCACCCTGCTGTGTTCATTCTCCATTTTTCGATGCATAGTATCTACTTGTGTTTCGGGCTTTTCTAGAACTGCTGTCAGATGGAGTTTGTTATGCTGCAAAACAGTTTTCTGCATGTTCCTTCCATAGGTGCAAAAACAGAGAAGCGGATATGGGAGAGCGGTATCGCGTGCATGAACGATTTTCTGGAAGAACCTCCAGCTTTTCTTTCTGCAGGTAAAGTGGATCTGATCTGCCATCACATTGGAATTTCAAATCAGAAAATAGCCTCGGGTGAACCGGATTACTTCTGTTCCAGTTTTGCGTCAGGCGATCACTGGAGGATATTTAAAGAGTTCAGGTATCTAACTGCATACGTTGATATTGAAACTACAGGTCTTGGTGGGCCGGGAGATATTATCACCACTATTGCGCTGTACGATGGAGACAATATTTTTTATTACGTGAACGGCAGTAATCTCCATGATTTTGTTCATGATATTCAGAAGTACAAAGTTATCGTTTCATACAATGGAAAGACTTTTGATATTCCTTTCATAGA
>JAOZRM010000351.1 GCA_029940175.1 Candidatus Sabulitectum sp.
TCTCAGATGATTCATCTGCAGAATCCAGAGCTTATGAGATGTACCTGCAGGCGGCTGATTCCTTCTACAACAGGAAATGTCTTGAAGATATAGACAAGGCGAAGGACCTTCTGGACAATGCACTTCTTCTTCAGCCCGATCTTGTCAGAGCGGAGCTTCTACACGGAGTAATATGCACATACACTGGCGATCTTCAGAAGGCAATGCTGAAACTAACCCATGCCTATGAAATGGCACTGGATAAAGGAGAGAGAGCCGGTTGTATTCATGCATTGAATTACATTGGCATCACTCAGGGAAGATTGTCCGAATTCAAGAAGGCGAAAGCTTCGTTCCTCCGTGCAATGATGCTTGCAAGAACAGTAGGTGACCTTTCCTCTGAAGCAAAAGCACTTAGTAACATTGGTCTTATGGAATGTAATATGGGAAATTATGCAAGTGCACTGGAGCACATGGAAAAATCTCTCGATATACCTGGAGTTGACTCCATGGGATTCCTTAAGCCGAACACTCTCTGCAATATAGGGCTTACTCACTGGTTTATGGGAGAGAATTCAAGTGCTCTGGATTTCTACAGAAAGTCACTCTCCATCTACGAAAATTTGAAGGATTTCAGCGGCCAGGCAAGTTTGAATATGAACATTGGAATTGTTTCAAGAAAGATGGGGTCGTTTCAGGATTCTCTTGTTTATACAGAGAAGGCACTTGAACTCAATCTACTTATTGGTGACAGGATGGGGCAGAGCAGAACACTGGTTGGAATCGGCAACATACACAAGTACACAGGTTTTTACGAAAAAGCTTTAGCTTGCTATGCTGAAGCAATGGAAGTTGCAGATGAGGTTGGAGACAGGCTTAATTCAAGCATTATCAAAACCAATATAGGAATAATACACGAAGCAAATAAACACTTTGATGAAGCCCTCTACTACTATAATGACGCTCTTGCAATTGCTACAGAAATCAGCGACAGAGAAGGCGAGGGAGAAATTCTTGCTCTGATGGGAAACACTCTCCGACTCAAGGGAGAAGCTAACAAAGCAGATGAACTACTGCGAGCTTCAATTCAGGTATTCAATGAAATCGGCGCTGAGGCGCGAACCGTTCAACCCAGAAGCGCTCTTGCTGCCTTACTGCTGCATTCCTCAGGCTCAGACGGTGAAGATGAGTTCTTCGAGCAGATAAGAGTAATTGAGCAGTACATCACTCCGGGAATGAACGACATTACCGAGATCCTGTTCTCTCTTTCCAATCTTTACTCTGAATACTCCGAGTTGCATTCTAAAGAAGAGAAGGCTCTTGCAAAAAGCATAGTCTTTCTTGGAGATGCATATGATTCCTTTATGAGGGAAGCTGACAATATTCATGACCTGAACCTGAAGGAATCTTTTCTTTCTATCGAATTACATAGAGATATTGTGGAAGCGTATAATCTGCAAATGAAGAAAAAACAGTAAATCTGCTTCCGAATTGATCAGAAAACTGCGGCCTTTCCTATGGCTGCCTGAAGTTCTTCCTCTTGCTCTCAGTGAGTTTGGCTTGTAAGAAGTCGCTGCATCTCTCCCACCATGTACAGTGGCAGTGAGAGCAGGTCAAACTGAACTCTGTTGCTTTTACCTGCACCATTGCCCAGCTGGTGATTCACTGCCTGTATTGATGGTGGGTTGGTGTCAAAACGAACAGCCAGAGAAGTATTCTTCTCCTGAATGAACCGCAGAAGAGATTTCA
>JAOZRM010000022.1 GCA_029940175.1 Candidatus Sabulitectum sp.
ACCTGAATATCCTTCGCTCATCTAATTTGGGAGTGAACTAATAACTTCAGTTCCCGTATTCGATTAAGAAACCGGAATTGTAAACAAAAAGATTGATCCCTGGCCGGGAGTGCTTGATACACTGATGGTTCCACCGTGGGCTTCAATTATGTGCCTGGTAATGGCAAGGCCCAGACCGGTACCTCCCATTTTTCTTGATCTTGAACGATCAACAACAAAGAATCTTTCAAAAATACGTGGGATGGCTTCCTGTGAGATTCCTCTTCCAGTGTCTGAGATTGCAAACACTGCCAGTTCACCCCTGGTTGAAGCCCTTACCTCAATAGAGCCTGAGTCTGTGTACTTCAGGGCATTATCTATGAGATTAACAAAAACCTGTTCAATACGATAGCAGTCTGCCTTGATCTTTATGTCTGTTTTTGCCTGGACAAGAACAATGGGAATGCCCTTTTCCTCTGATCTTGCTGTAAAGAGAGGCATAACAGTACTGAATATCTCAGACACAGGAATGCTCTCTATCCTGAGAAAATCGGCTCCGCTTTCTATCTCACTGAGAGTTTGAATGTCGGAGACCAGCGCTATAAGACGGTCTGTGTTCCGGAGAATCACTTCAAGATAACGGTGGGATTCTCCTTTTACCTCGTCTTTCAGTGTTTCCCCATAACCCTTTATTGCCGTAAGGGGTGTTCTCAGTTCATGGGAAACATTGGAGACAAAGTTTCTCTTCATCTCTGAAAGCAGAACTTCTTTTGTTACGTCCCTGAACGAGAAGACAAAATCTCCTGACCCCTCAACCGGTGCCTGCGAATAGGCAATTATTTTACTTTCATATCTCGTGATTCCCTCCGGGGAAATATCTGCCTGCTGAAACAGAGTTGTGATCTCTGTGGGCAATTCTCTTTCTGAGTTTCTTATGTTGAAGAGGGTTTTAAAAGAATCGTTCATAAGAAGAACTCTGCTGTCCTTTGAAATAACAGCAATTCCCTCTACCATTGACTGAAGAATTGCACGATTTCTACTGTTGGATGTAGATAAGTCATGGATAAGCTCTTCGTTTTTTGCCAGTGTTTCGTTCAGAGAAGAGGCAAGGCTGTTGTGCTCACGGGTATGTCCAGGGGCAGCTCGAGCTCCAAGATCACCTCTTCGCACACGGTCTGCAACATCGGCCAGATTACTCATGGGATTTGCGATTCTTCTTGAAATTATCAACCCGCTGAAAACGGCGATGGCAAGGGCAATAAGTATTATGAAGAACATCTCCTTCACAATGGGGCTCATGGCAGCAGAGTAACTGTCAAAGAACAGGCTGGTTCTGACCACTGCTACAATTGAGTCTTCCACCGTCACAGGAACCGCTGCGTAAAGCATTTCCCTACCCAGGGTTTCACTGAATCTCACAGAATGTCCTGAAATCCCGTTGAAAGCCGCTATTACTTCAACCCGGGTTCTGTGGTTCTCCATTTCACCTGGGTCTTTTTCGCTGTCGGCAATAACAGAACCATCCCGGCCAATGACAGTGATTCTTGTGCCCATGTTGGGAGCAACTGTATTAACCAGTGAATCCAGCCTGGAAGTGGAAGCTGACGAGGAGTTAATGTGGTTCTGCATCATGGGAACAAGAGCATATGCCGATCTGGTGAGATCCTCCATTGCCCTCTCCCGGAAAGCGGATCTGAATGTGGTGAAGATAACAGCGGATGTACCCACCGTGATGAGAAGAATTACCCATGTGTAACCCCGCAGGATAGAACTGAGCAGAGAGGGAGTTTTGGCTCTGATCAATCCTGCTCGCAAACTCTGTACCCCACACCTCGAACATTCTTAATCAAATCCGAAGCAATACCAAGCTTCTCTCTGATGTTTCTGATGTGTACATCAATAGTTCTTTCAAAAACAAATTTTTCGCCGCCCCAGAGAATATCTAAGAGTTGTATTCTGGAAAAGACCCTGCCTCTGCCTTCCAGCAGTATTCTTAGAATTTTGAATTCAGTGGAAGTCAGCTCTACTTTTTCTCCACTTACTTTCAGTCTGAATGTTCCTGTATCCATTTCCATTGGACCGTATTTGATAACATTGTTCTGCTCTACTGCCTGCACAGAACTGTGTCGTCTTAGTACAGCCCTGACCCTGGCTACAAGTTCTCTGGGGCTAAAGGGCTTTGTTACATAGTCATCCGCCCCCAGTTCAAGTCCGGTTACCCGGTCAGCTTCATGACCAAGAGCAGTGAGCATTATTACAGGAAGATCAGCATAGTCATCTGATGCTCTGATCTGCCTGCAGATATCAGTTCCCTGCATGTCAGGAAGCATAACGTCAAGAACACAGAGTGCCGGCCTGTTATTCAGAGAAAGCCAGTGAAAAAAGTCGGAACCGTTCTCGAAGGATTCTGTTGCAAAACCCGCCCTCTTCAGATGAAGTTCAACAAGCTCTCTGATGTCAGCTTCATCATCCACTACTGCAATAACCTGGCGCCGCTTTTCCTTCTGAGATCCCCTGGTTGACGGCTTCTCAATTTTCATTCTGATGACACTTCTCTTTTCCAGTGCGCTAACGAAAGGTACATGACAGCAGCAGCACCGGAGACAACTGCAGCAACCGTGGCCCAGGCTGCTCCAATTCCTCCCATTGAAGGAATAAGAAAAATGTTGAGTGTAACATTCACTAAAGCTGAGATAAGAATACTCCAGAAGGAATACTGTGGCTTGTTCATAGCAGCACCGGCAGTTGAGAAAATGCTTCCAAAAGGTCTAACAAGAGCAAGACCACCCAGAATTGCCAGTATAGGCCAGTTCTCGGCGTACTTCCCCTGGTAAACGAGGTCAATTATCTGCCTGGGAAAAACAACCAGCGCAATTACTACCGGAAACTGAATCAGCTGAACCATACCGATTGCCTTCATGGATGTTTTTATCACTACCTTGCGCATGCCGCTTGTCCAGTCTCTTGAGATAATCGGCATAAGAACCATGTTCGCCGCAGCGGAAACCATCACGACCATTGATGTCAAAGCTCTGGAGGCGCTGTAAGCCGCCACGTCCTCAGGTGGTGCAAGTTTTCCAAGCATGAGTATGTCTGTTCTGGTGTAAATGAAACCCGCAAATGTTGTTCCGAGAGAATACCCGGCAAACTTTAAAACACGCTTGAGAGCAACTCTGTTAACTCCAGCCCAGGGCTCGAAAATGTGTCTGATATTCCAAGCGTTCAGAAGAAATGCACCCATGTTGGCAAGAGCAGTAGCTTTCAATACCTGAACAGCACCGGTAAGTGTTCCGGTGTAGATAAGCCATCCTACAATCCCCCCTCTGATCACGAATGAGAGCAGATCTGCCTGCATAACTCTGGCAGTGTTCAATCTGGTCAAAAGGATGATTCTGGGAATGTGAGCAAGAGAGCCGGTTATAACCACAAGAGCAATTATCGGAGTAATGCCCTGAAGAGAAATCTCAGGGTAAAAGGAATTGAGAATACCTCCGAAAAGCAAAAGCGAAACCGAAACAAGGATGCTGAAAAGCATTGTAACCACCATGGCGGTATTGGCGGTTGCTGAAGTTTGTGTGCTGTGTTTTTCGCTGCCCAGTTTAAAGAGTGCCTGAAGTACAAACCCTCCACCAAGCAAACCCGCAAATATTTCTATTGATCTGGCAAGTGCATATGTTGCATAAGCATCATCAGGAAGCTGCCTGGCAATGAGAATGGAAATAACACCCCAGAGAGCAAGTGATCCCTGACTAACCAGAGCTGGTAGTCCCAGATTCAGGGCTTTACTTCTTTGCAGAGCCATTCTTCTGCCTGCTTAACTTGAACTGATTTCTGAGATCTGTCGTCACGCTCCTGACAAAAGAACCTGATTCCGGGGAATCAAGCACAGATCTGAACCATGCAAGAAATATCAGCCACACAATACAGAGAATGAAAGCGATGAATACGTGGGTTAGAACCATGACTGCCCTTTTCGGATATGCCCTGAGATAAGTGGGTGTGGGTGGAACAATTATCTCTATTGTAGGGCTTTCTCTTGATTCCTCGATCCTGAGATTTTCAAGTTCCTGGCGAAGAAAAAGATACACTGCACTTCTGGTCTCTACATTAACCGAAAGAGCCTCATACTCCCTCAAGTATCCAGGCATACTGTCCATAACAGGAAAAACACTCAGTGAATCACCCACAGTGGAACGAACTCGAAGAGCTTCCTCAAGATATCTGTACTGGGCACTGGCCTGGGAATAAATCGCACTTCTGGCTGAAAGATTTCCAGAAAGTCCTGAGAGAACTGCGCCTGCTGTAACCATCTCACTCTCAATTGAAGCCATTACATCCATCATACTGGAAGCCTGCTGCTCTGGAAAAACAAGACCGGTTCTTGCTCTGAATTCCTCCATTGCATTTCTTGAAGCTTCAAGCGAATCATAGGCTAAAGCAAGGGCATATTCCGTATGGATGCGGCTTCTTCTGGACCTGCTGGTAACAAGAGTGGATAGTTCCTCATTGGCGAACGTTACAATATCATTCACCATTGCAGCAGCTTCAGTTCTGTTGCTGCCCTCAGCAGTTATAAAAATAATACCCTCCGGTGAGAGGGATACAGAAAAGCGCTCACTGAATTTACTGGTGGCCCTTTCCATGCTGATTGATTTGTATCGGTTAATCAGGTCATACTTCAGGATAATTCTTTCCTGAATCCTGCGAGATCCCAGGATCTGCATGGCCAGAGTAATATCAATTCCTGCCGGCTCAGGAAGCATCCCCGCCCCCAGTCCAGCCAGGCCTCCCATGGCATCTCCCAACCCCAGGGCACCCATGGAGGAAGATATTGAAGATGCTGTTGATCCGGGAACAATAGCTGCAGCCCAGGCGCTCCACCTTGGAGTTCTAGTAAGTGCCCACGCGGATGAGAGCACTGCAACAATCAGGCAGAGAATCATGATTCTCCTGGCATTTAAAACAATTCGCCTGATAACTATGCCCGTGAACTTCTCTGAAAGAACCTTATCTGCCATCAATCTACCTCGACCAGTTAATAATTACAGATGTGATACCGACCACTGTGGCGACTATACCGATCTCCTGCGCATGCCGTGCAACCCAGTTGTACGGCACTTCGATTACATCGCCGGGAAGAGCTTCCACATCAAGCGCCTCTCCACCTGAAGCAATCAATACGCCATCTCGGGTGATTGTAGTTCCACCTGTGTTTCCATTGTAAACTTTTCCCCCGGCACGTTCAACATATACTCTGACAGTGGTACCAGGTGTATAAGACACAATACCCCTCTGGTGAACAGCTCCTGCAACATAAATATCATTTCCCTGCACTACCAGACGGAGGGTATCACCGGCAAGAACTTCTTCTTCAGAAAACCCCTGATCCTCCACCCATATCGGAGAAGAACCCTGCAGAGAAACCAGCGTACTCCTGGCAAGATCAACGTTACCTGTTATCCCCCCGATTCTGTACATAAGGTCTTCCACTGTCTCTCCGGGAGAGGCTTCCCAGGTCTCAACTTCCGGAACAGCATAGGCGTCATTGTAATTTCTGATCCCGGGTCTTACAACATACACCGGCGACCTCACAAGCTCAAAAACAACACCTGCTCCCCCGTCAACAAACGGATCAGAAACAGGACGACCTGTATTGGGATCAAAATGAAGGTCAACAAGAATGGAATCACCTGAAGCTGTAAACATCCATCCGACTCTGGATGAATAGGATGACATACCTCCTGCAGCACTGACCAGGTCACTGACCCTGTTTATAGCGTAAAGAGTGTACTGCCCCGGTCGTGCGACCATACCAGTAATCCACACTTTCACAGTTCGCGGTTGAACAAGACTCATCCCTACGTTAACTCGATAGTAGTACAAACGTGCAAGCCTTTGAAGTGCTTCTTCTGCCTGCTCTATGGTCAAACCCATCACATTCAACTGACCTATACCCGAAATCTGAATAATTCCATCGCCTGAAACCTGGCAGGGGCTGATTGAAGAAAGGCCTGATATGATCATTGCTTCACTTGTTCCACCTTCTACCACCAGCTGGAGAACATCTCCGGCTCCCAGAATGTATTCGTTCCTGTCCACCGGTTCAAAAATTGAGAACTCCTGAATCTGGGTTTCCGACTGTGCTGTGACATCGTCAGGAAGGCTGCCCGGAACGACGAGAGAAAGAAGGAGAATGATATTGATCAGCATTACTTTACCGTTTTTCTGAAGTACTCTATGGTCTCTGTCAAACCATCTTCAAGTAATACTTCCGGATTCCAGTTGAGAACCCTGTTCGCAGTGGAAATATCAGGCTTCCTCACCTTGGGGTCATCAACAGGCAGGTCCAGGTATGTAAGGGAACTGCTGCTATCTGCAAGTCTGATAACCTCCTGGGCGAATTCCTTCACTGTCATTTCGCTTGGGTTCCCTATGTTTACAGGTTCGTTGTATCCACTCTCCATTAGAGCAATAAGACCTTTTACCGTATCAGAGACAAAACAGAAACTTCTTGTCTGATCTCCAGCCCCGAAAACAGTAAGATCCTCACCCTTGATAGCCTGACACACAAAAGATGGAACAACTCTCCCGTCATCCGGTCTGTTCCTGGGTCCGTAAGTGTTAAATATCCTTGCAATTCTTGTATCTACATCATGTGTTCTGTGATAAGCGAACACCAGAGCCTCTGCATATCTTTTAGCCTCATCGTAAACTCCTCTTGGACCCACAGGATTCACATTACCCCAGTAGCTCTCCGGCTGGGGATGCACCAGAGGATCTCCATAAACTTCACTTGTGGATGCAAGAAGCAGGCCGGCGCCTTTCTCCTTGGCCAGGCCAAGAGCTTTATGAGTTCCCAGTGCTCCAACCTTAAGCGTCTGAATAGGGTACATCAGGTAGTCAATGGGGCTGGCAGGTGATGCCAGATGAAAGATGAAATCAATTCTACCCGGAATGTAGATGTACTCTGTAACGTCGTGATTGAGAAATTTAAAATCACTGCGACCTGCAAGGTGAGCGATATTGTCCGTGCTTCCCGTGATCAGGTTGTCCAGAGCAATTACAGAATGTCCCTCTTCGAGAAGCCTGTCACAGAGGTGACTGCCAATAAATCCAGCTCCTCCGGTTACTAGAATTCTCACTGCGTGATCCTTTCAGAGTTCTCAAGTCTGGTTGAATACATTCGTTTGTAGTACTGGCGAAACTCTCCTGATTTTATAGATTGCCACCATTGAGAATTTTCTCTGTACCAACCCACAGTAAGTGCTATGCCTTTTTCAAAATCAGTATCAGGTTTCCATCCCAGTTCCCGGCTTGCCCTGGAAATATCAACTGCATAACGTCTGTCATGGCCCAGCCTGTCTTCCACAAATCTCACAAGAGATACATCGGCACCAGTGGCCTCTAGAATGGCGTAAGTAACTTCTTTATTAGTTTTTTCCTGCCCGTCTCCTATGTTGTAGATTCGGCCTGGCTTCCCTTTTTCTATTGCGGCCACCAGAGCTTTGCAGTGGTCAGTAACATAAAGCCAGTCTCTCATGTTACCTCCATCACCGTACAATGGAAGTTTTTCTCCTTCAAACGCATTTGTAATAAACAGAGGAATGAGCTTTTCAGGATACTGATGAGGTCCATAATTATTGGAGGCGCGTGTGATAACAACAGGCAAACCAAAAGTGGTGAAATAACTCATTGCGAGAAGCTCGCCTCCTGCTTTTGAAGCAGAGTACGGACTTCTGGGGTCAAGAGGATCACCCTCTCCGGATCTTCCCTTCTCAACACTTCCATAAACCTCGTCTGTGGAGATCTGAAGAAATACTTTTCTTGAATCATCCTTCTTGAATTCCTCAAGAAGAACCCTGACTCCCTCCACATCAGTTCTTACGAACGAAGCTGGATCATCAATAGAGCGGTCAACGTGTGTTTCTGCGGCAAAATTAACAACGCCATGGCAACCGGCCATTGCACCGCTTACTGTGTCAGGATCGCAGATATCCCCTTCTACAAATTTGTATCTGCTTGAACCTTCATATTCTGCAAGATTTTCTCTCCTGCCTGCATAGGTTAGTTTATCAAGTACCGTTACCGACCATTCAGGGCGATTCTCCATCACATACTTCACAAAATTGGTCCCAATGAAACCCACTCCACCGGTAACAAGAAGATTCATCAGATTCCCTTCCTTATCTCCGCCGCTCGATTGTTTGCTTCCAGAAGATTTTCAATGCTGGCTCCACAGTCAGACCACCATCCGTCTATCTCATTAGCCTGCATCTCTCCCCGCTGAATATAGGCATTATTGAGATCCGTTACCTCAAGTTCTCCTCTACCGGATGGTTTCAATTCACTGATTATGTCAAACGCCTTATTGTCATACATATACACACCAATAACGGCAAAGTCACTTGCCGGTTCTTTTGGTTTTTCAACAATTGAGATGACTTTTCCATCAGTAATCTCGGCCACGCCGTAATCTCTCGGGTCCTTGACTCTCTTGTAAAGAATCCTGGCACCAGACGGTTGATTCATGAAAGATTCCACATGTCGGGCGATTGAATTTTCCAGAATGTTATCACCCAGAATGACAACGAATCTCTCCCCGCCAATAAAGGCTCTGGCCAGTCCAATCGCCTGTGCGATTCCTCCTTCGCCGGTCTGATAAGCATAGTTAAGACTGTTGAAACCGAATTCTCTTCCATCACCCAGCAGATGCATAAAACTACCAGCACTGTTTCCCCCGGTAACCACCATGACATCCTTGATTCCTGCGTCAGCAAGAGTTTGAAGCGGATAGTAGATCATAGGTCTGTCATAAACAGGAAGAAGATGCTTATTTGTAATACTCGTAAGCGGTCTCAATCTGGTTCCCAGGCCTCCGGCCAAAACAACACCTTTCATATCAATCCCCTTATCTAACCAGTGCGAATTTGAGCAAACCCGCCTCCGGATCCAGGCCAGCCTGATCAAGTTGAAGAAAGTAAACTCCAGAAGCCACAGGATCGCCCTGGGCATTCAATCCGTCCCAGGAAATATCATCCCGTCCACTGGAGGAGAACTGGAACACCAGGGAACCTGTAATATCATAAATACGAATTTCCACTGGTAAGTTCGGTATTCCAGCAATTCCCAGTACATCCCCTTGAGCTGGTATGAACGGGTCAGGATAAACCACAGCATTCGAACCGGAACCGGAAAGACCGTGCTCAAGATGACCCTGCCATAAACCGTGATCTGTAGCCATCCAGAGATAACCGTCATCACTGTTCACTCTCATGGCATGTATGGTGCCTTCTATCAAAGGGCTGTTGAATGTAGTGTATTCCTCAACAACTCCCGTTGTGCGGAAAAATCTTTTCAATCCTTCGGTGGTTGATACCCATACACTGCCCAGTCCATCACATTCCAGTGCGATTATCCCCATATCAATTTCTTCTATTTCAGCAATGACTCCCTTATCAAGAAAGGCAAGCCCTGATGCAGTTCCTACATACAGAATGCCTGATCGATCCATGGCCAGCGAAGTAACCATGGAAGATGGAAGACCGTCCAGGGCAGTATATGATTCACGTACATTCTGCGTATTTCCATCCACAAAACAGAGACCACCGTCTGTTCCAACCCACGAGTACCTGCCTCCGGTTGGTAACACTGCATTTACCTCTTTACTAAGCAATCCGTCTGCACCTGTAATTTCCACAAAAGACGCCGAAGATGAATCACCTGGTAACCAGTTCAGTCGACTGACGCCACTGGGTTCGGTGTCCTCTGCGGATCTATGCCCGAACCAAACGGTGTTTGCGTCCCCCTGTTCAGCACAGAACACTCTGTTGTTCAGAAGACCGTTCTCACTGTTGAAATGAATGGAGCTCTCGAGAGTCCCGTCCTGCCAGGAAAGCCAGTCCACACCAGAACCAATTGATGAAATGAATATGCCGTTTCCCGAAGTGCAGATGGCAAAACACTGATTTTGATTGGTGAGATACGGCAGAAGAGACTGCCATTCTCCGTCTGCCAGGACTGATCCACCAGCCCTGTTGCTGGAAACCCAGACACTGCCATCAGAAAGAATGGTACAGTCTCTCAGGTCATTTGAAACCGGACCGAATTCCGGCAAAGTTCTTCTCCATGAGCCGGTTTCGCGGAGAAGAGCAAGCCCTGCTCCGGAAAGTCTGTTATCTGAGTATGGATTGGCCAGAACACCACACAATCTGTCTTCGTGCCACACAAGACCTGTAATAGTATTTCCGTGCAGGTTTAAGCTGTAATCGATCCATTCTCCCTTGCTGAGAATAAAGCACTGATTTATACAACCCACTGCAAGCCCCTCCGGACCCCATGCCATTGAGGAAATGTTGCCACTTGGAAAAAGTACCTCATGCTCCCATGGAAGACCTGGTGGTTTCAGGAACAAACCGGCAGTGGAGGCTGCCCACAAAGAGTCATTCTGCCATTCCAGAGCAATAATGGAAACGGGGTCAATTCCCTGAGGAATCCAGGAACTTTCCTGCGCCGGGTCCGCTGACCGGGGAAGAAATACCAGGCCGGCAGTGGTACCCACATACAAACCGGAGTCAGAAGAAGAAAGACAGGTTACGTTATCCGATGGAAGTCCGCCACCTGTTGAAAGGGAATTGAATGTCTCGAAAAAGCTGAATCCTCTGATGGACAAACCCTGTGTAGTTGCAGCATAAATTACAGAATCCGCTAAAGTCATGTTGATACCGAGATTAAGCGGAAGACCATCTATCTGGTTGAAGTGGGTTTTATCTCCTTCCGGAGTAAACATGTCAATTCCACCACCGTTCAGAGATACCCACAAATTTCCTGAATCATCGTAAATTACATGGGAGACCCTGTCGTATGAAAGTTTTCCCGGATAGGTCCAGCCGGAATCAGCAACCAGCTCATCGCCGGACTCAGATAAATGAGAAAATAATAGCCCACCAGACGTTGCCGCCAGAATCACATCTTCGCTGACTATTATTCCGCTGCCCCCTCCATAATGAGGGAAGTGATCCCATTCGGTAACCCTTCCCATAAGAGCGGCAATAATAAAAAATACACTCACAGTCTATCCTCCCACCATTGGTAAAGCACCTTAAGGCCTTCTTCAAGGGAAAACTTCAAAGCCCAGCCAAGATCCCTGAGTTTCTCCGGGTTACCGATCTGAATAAGCTGATCCTCTTCGCGAAGAAGATGCGGCTCTGTAACAGAACGGAGACCTGCTCCCGGGATTTTGAGAATCATAGACAAAAGTTCACCGATAGAGCGCCCGATCCCGGAACACACATTGTATACGCTGCCGGCTTGACCATTTGCAAGAAGGGCTGCATAAGCTGAGACAACATCATCAATATACAGATAGTCTCTTACAGCAGTAAGGTTTCCGGTACTTATGGTTCCTTCTCCATTACTTATTGATCTGATCACCCTGCGACAGAAGGATGGCAGTACAAAATTTCCCGACTGCCCAGGCCCGTAATGAGGAAAAGAACGTGAAACAACGTACTGAATACCAGAGCCTGCGAGCAGCTCCTCTGCTTTGAGCTTACTCTCTCCATAAGGACTTCTCGGGGCAATAAGAGAATTTTCATCCAGCATATTTACAGAGGGCTGGTACACCTCAGAAGAACTGGCAAATAAAAGAAGTGCCTGTGGAGATCTCTCTTGAATCCACTGAACAACACTCCGGGTTCCTTCTGTATTCACCTGCATGACCTTTTCTGCACTGGAAATTGAGTTAGCAACAGAACTGAGACCTGCCAGATGAATCACATAACGGACTTGCCCCAGAGAAGCAGATGGGTAGCCTGGAAGCGGCCAGGCAATTCGTCGTACACCAGGTGGAGCAGAAAAACAACTTGTACAGTCTGCGGCGATATCGCCCTGACCCAGTTGAAAAAGATCCATAAGTCTTCTACCCACAAAACCGCCTGCTCCTGTGACCAGAACAGGCCCGTCATCCAGAGTAAAACCACACATCTGTCTGCTCAAATCATCTCCTCCAGCAACCTGATTTCTCTTCTCAATGTTATCCCGCTTGCTTGTTTTACCGTGGTGATCACATACTCTATTAACTTCATTACATCAGAACTGGTTGCTCCTCCTGTGTTCTCAATGAAATTTGCATGAATGGTTGAAATCATTGCACCACCCTGTTTATACCCCTTTAAACCACAATCCTCTATCAGTTTCCCCGGAGGTGGACCGTTGTCCGGACGGCGAAACACACTCCCGGCGTTTGGAGCGTGGAGTGGGAATTTCTGCCTTCTCAGCTGGAGAATATCCTTTGCCTCCCTGCGAAGTTCACTGCTGCTCCCTCCTGCTTCAGAAAGCCCGAGCACCATACTGAGAATTATCGAGTCATTCTTCTGAAATACACTGGATCTATAACCGAAGTGGCAGTTCTTTGCGGTAAGATACTCAATTGATCCATTGGAATGAAGCACCTTGACCTCCTCCACGATTTCAGAGATGGAAGAACCATATGCACCTGCATTCATAAAGATCGCACCGCCTGTTGTTCCAGGAATACCTACTGCAAAAACAAGACCGGAAAGCCCCTTCGAACATGCAACACCGGCAATGGACGGAAGATGAGCACCTCCTCCGGCAGTGAGCAATGTGCCGTTAAACGAGAATTCCGCAAGTTGTCCCTTCAACAGAACCACAACGCCGTGCCAGCCCTCTGAAGGAGCAAGCATATTTGAACCTCTTCCTAAAACCACCCATGGAAGAGAGCTTTTCGAAAGGAATTTGATGGTATCAATGAGTTCTTCCTCTGAATTTACCGCAGCGGCAGCGGCTGAACCGCCAATACCCCATGTTGTGTATTCAGCAAGTTTGATCACATGAAATCTATCAGGAGCCATAGTTATTGCCCTGTCAAAGATCATTTTGCCTGTTCCCTCTCCGAAGCCCAGTAAGACAGGCACCAACAGCGAGATATGTAAAAAGAAAAGATGGTCTGCCATGCTTTTCAGCATACCTGAGAACTGTTCTGTACACAGGCCCCAGAAGTGCAAGTCGGGTGAAAAGTCGCATGCAGCAGAGATGAACAGGTTTGGAAAAGACAGGCTCAACCCACATGCTGCCAAGAAGTCCTCTGGTTCCAGGATGTTTTTTCAGTGTATAGCAGAGACCGGTTTCTCCGTACTCCAGCATCTTTTCTGAGTGTTTCACCACCGTAACATCATCAAGATGGTTAACCCATAGTTCCGGCGTCCAGAAAAATGAAACTCCTTTTTCCCTCAGCCGGTAACCAATCTCTGTGTCCTCACCACCGTAACAATCTATTGCTGTATCAAACCCGCCAACCTCTCGCAGGAGATGACTGGTTATGGAAAGATTACCTGTAATGAAGTAATTCCAGGGAAATGCCCCGGGGGAAGAATTTCCCATAGCTCTGGTGTCAAACCACTTCTGCCATGATGTAGCACTAGAGCTCCATGCATTGATCCTTTTGCCCATGACAACATCTGCACCTGTTTCGTCTCTTATTTCCATATGTCTTCTGAGAAGAGAGGAATCGAATTCCAGATCTGCATCCATGAGCAACCCCACCCGGGCTTCAGAAGCTTCAAATGCTGCATTCCGTGCAGCAGGTCTGTTCCCTCTCTGCTCTCTTCTGATCAACTTTACGGCACATCTATCAGAGAGTTCTCCCAACAGTTGCATAAATTCCTCCTGGACCGGGATGTCACTGCCATCATCAACTATCACAAGTTCCCAGGGAGTCTGAATATCCTGAGAAATCAGACTACTCAGAAATCTCCTGAATGCATCACCGCCATTTTTCACAGGAACCTGAACAGAGATATCAGGAATCATGGCTACCTCCGTTTGATGTATTCAGGGCATCGCCTGTTCCCAGTGATCTGAGAACCTGGATTATCACAACAGTTAAAGCTGTTCCAGCCAGAATGGCGATCATCCTGTTCCCGGGGTCCATGCTGGACATAGGACCTGAAAAAACCGGAATAATCACCATAACAACCACGGCGAAAAAACTTACCGGGAATACTTTTCTACCTATCCAGAAAAGAGAGAGAGCCATAAACATATTTGTGGCCAGTGTGGCAAAAGCAGCACCCACAGCTCCAGCTATGGGAATAAGTCTCAGATTGAAACCTATGTTTATCACTGCACCGAAAGCTGTCATCCATCCAATGTATTTTGTCTGCCCGGTAAGAAGAGGTGCAGTCTGTGAAATAGTAAAAAGAGCATACATCGCAGCGGATCCTGCTATCCATGGAAGTACCCTGGCAGCTGGAAGCCAGTCGCCTCCTCCGAATACAGAAACAATTTCATTTGACAGAAGAGCAAGGATCATTGCCGCCCAGTTCACAATGACCATGAAGAGAAGGCCGGTTCTGCCCAGCTCATCCATTCTTCCGCCCTCTTTCTTCTTCCTGAAAATATACCTGTGCCAGGCCATACTGAATCCAAGAGTAAGAGGTGTAAGTATAAGAACAGCCCTTCCTGCCCACTCATACCATCCGCTCTGAGCAAGGTCAGTACTGATGGTTCTAAGCATGAACATGTCTGCACTGGACAGAACAAGCAGGGCAAGACTTGCTGGAACAAGAGGAAGACTGAACGCAAGCATACTGCCGGTAAGCTTTTTTGGAACAGGAACAGATGAAGACTTGTCTGTCAGCTTCCAGAAAAAGAAAAATGAAAAGATCACAGCAAGAGTAGTGGGTATCCATCTGGCTTCAAGAAACGCCTCTATTGTGCCAGCTGAATCAACAGATCGAAGCAAGAAGAAAAGCAGCCCCAGAGAAACCATTCCTCTTGTGAATTGAATGGTAAAGTAGGTACCTGCCATGCCTTCAGCCCGGGGCATTGAAAGAACAACCTGAAGAAGAGCCACAGATCCGCCCAGAGCCAGCGCATGAAGAAGAAGGGATGCATTGGTAATAAGCAGAAGAGAAGCGATCTTTCCACCAAGGGTGATCACCAGAACCACCGCAACCATAAGAGGAATCATTGGAAGCAGAATTGAACGGACAAGAACAGCTCTGTGGGCATCAGTATGGTGCCATGCTCTTATTATGGAGGCAGGAAGGCCAAGAACCACTATTCCCGCAATGATCTCACTTATTATCCTTACTACACCGAGTTCACCAGCCTGCTCCGGGGTGAGAAACGAACTCATGAACGGAAGGAAGGCAAACTGTACCAGGCCGCTTACAATCATGGCAAGTGCATACAAAAGAGTCTCTCTTGCCAGATCTCTCTGCTGTGATTCAGCCATTACTTAAACCATCCCAGTTCCGCATATCTCCTGTGCATGTGCTCAGCCACTGATTTCCAGTGATGGGTTTTCCGTATCCAGCCCGGTCCTGCTGCAGCATATCTGTTACGCAGCTGTGTATCAAGAATCAGATCACGGAGAACTTCCTCCAGGTTATGCGGTTCAGCCAGAGCGAAGGGGTGGTCCGGAATGAAATTCTGATATGCCTCTGAAAGGTTTGTAACAGTACAAACCCCCATGGCAAGACTTTCAAGAGAATTTACACCATAACCCATATCTCCACTGGCTATCTGATCTATAGCAATATGACATTCTGATTTCAACCTGATGGCTTCGCTGTGAGGCATGTTCTCTATAAGAACCATCTTAACCGGAAGAGTTTCTGCCAGTTTTTCAACTACCTCAACTATCCTGTCTGTTCCCTTGACTGATCTTATCCGGGGAGCATGACACACCTTCACGATCTCACCTGTGGGATTTGCTGACGGAACAAGTGAGGTATCAAACGGGAGAAAAAGGTACTCCAGTTCAGGATATCTCTGATAGAGGTCAAATTCGCAGGTAGTATGCAGTTCCGTTGCATCCCATACAGGTTTTATCGCTCCTCTCATTCTCAGATCAAGACCGTGATAATTTGAAACGATGTGTTTTCCCGCAGCTCTGAGTTTTTTTACATCTCTACCGTCTCGAAAAAAGCTCATACCTCCCTCAAGAACATGAATGTCAAAATCCCAGAGGTCATATTTTTTTGCTGCTTTGTTAACCATTGGAGTCCAGGTCAGATCCCGAAGAGGCATGAGTATCCGCTCCATTCTGGACGGCGTCCAGAATATTCTTTCCGTTGTTCCAGTAAAAGGCACATTCAGACTTCCACTGCGAATAAGTCTTTTTACCTTCCAGAGCCATTCCATCGGCCCCACAAATGGGAGATTCAGGCAGATGTCCTCAGGGTAAAGATTCTTAGCCCTGTAAAAGGTTACAAGCCTGCTTTCATGACCCAGTGCCTGATGACCTTTAACAAAAAGAGTGAGAATACCAGTGTAGTTCTGAGGGGACAAGTGGAGGATCTTCATGCCTGCCGCCACCTTTTACCACGTAGTGCATAGAGAAAAAGAGCAAAACCTGCAGCAAGTTGTGCAAGAGCTCCGGGAATACCAGCAGCATGGTAACCAAGCAGGTCAGGCCGGGTTATTTCCGGATGAAGCATGGTTTGAACCAGAGGCGAACGACCTGGTGACCATATCACTGTCTGCCTCGATTGAGAATCGAACTCATCTGCGCCAAGACTCCGTTCCAGGGCATTGGTGTCGGTGATACCCACCACAACCGTAATCAGCACCGAAACAATAGCAAGTATTTTAAACAGTTTACCACCTGTGCCCGGTCTCATCAAAGGCATGAACAGTACTGGAAGGATCATAAAGATAAATCGAGGTCCCCATCCTGTGCCGCCAGTCCAGTCATGGAGAAATCCGTGAAGAACCAGCGAAAAGACAAAAGGGCTCCAGAATCGCCAGTCTCCACAGTGAAAGATTGCCAGAATGGTTAGAGGAGCGTACCAGAACAATCCCTTGCCCGGGCTGAATAGCAGACCGGGAATCCCGCGGCTGAACATGTCTACAGCTATTGCCGGATCCTGGGAGTGTCCGTCAGACAAGATCGAACCGAAGCGATAATAATTGTACCCCAGTATTCCAAGAACAAAAGGGAAAGCTCCCGCAGCAACAAGAGCAAACTTCTCCAGATGTTTTTCTTCTGTCCAGTACATTGGAAGAAGTACCACTGAATCAGGCCGAACAAGAAGAGCTGCACCCAGAAGAACCCCTGCAATGAAAGGTCTGTTGGTCTGCATGAACCAGGCTCCCCACAGAGCAAGTGCCGCAGCAGAAGTAACATCGTAAGGCATGCGGCCGTAGATCAATGCCATGGTGCCCACCATTACAAGAAGAAATCTGACGGGGTCGATCCTGCCCATAAAGCCTTCTGCAAGTTTTTTCACTGCAAGAACCAGCAATACACTGGCTACAGCACTAGTTAATGCTGCAGCAACCTTACCGGCAGCAAGACCAAGGAGCAGACCAACACCTGCTGCAGGCAGCAGGATCACAGAATACCCCGGAGCGTGCGGTACATAATCATCGGATCTTACACCGGAGACATGCCACCCGTCTTCGGATGTAAAGAGATCCCGAACCCCGTAGACCGATTCGGCAACCTGATACTGAGCAGCAACATCTGTTGTCATAAGCCTTCCACCAAAAAACATGATAAGAAGACCGCTCCAGGCCAGAATTGTGCGCCAGTCCATTGAGATTAGATCTTGCCCATGAAAGTATTCCGGAATTGACCTCTGGCAGAAAACGATTCCTTGAACCTGCACAGGCCGTAATTTACTTCCATGTTCAGGGTATAGGTTCCAAGATCAAGGTAATGATAACCCATTTTCCTGGCCCAGTTGATAACCTCCCGGTAAACGATATTCACAGGACGCATTGCCTGATGCTCCTCGTTGTGGGAAATATAGAAGGCAAGTGTAACCCTGGGGTTACAGTGAAACATTATCATCCCGGCATAAACCTCACCTGCATGATCAACTGCTATGAATTGCCTGATACTGTTTTGACCGAGAAGATCTCTCAGTAAGTTCAACTCATCCAGAGAATGAGTAGGGTCGACGTCGTGCCTGTCTTTGAGGTTGCTGGCAAGAATGGGGTAAAATTTTGAATAATCATTGTCTTCAACCACCCGAAGACCGGATTTAACTGCCTTGCGTACACCTCTTCTGGCAGACTGGCTGAATCCGAGATCGATCTCCTCGCCCAGTCTTTGAAGATCTATCACCGCAGTAAGTTCACGTTTCTTGTATTCAAATCCGTTCTTTATTAAAGAAAAGTCAATGTAATTGTGAGGGCGTCTGTAGTAAGAGATCGGCGGAGGAGTCATCTCAATTCCCGTAAATCCACGCTGTCTGCAGTAACGTATCAACACCTCGGTAAGCCTCTCAACCTTATCAAGGCCAAGGCTGTCATCAAGCACAGGACCACCGTATGATGCTCCCGGATAACTTCTGAACCAGGCGCCGTCATCCCACTGGGCAATTGCACCGGGAATAAAGGCCATTGGTTTACCTGAAGCGCTTTCAATCACAAGATGGTGATTGTCAAACCTGCCCTCCGGGTGGTAATCAAGAAAGGCCGGTGTATGGAAAACCGTTCCATTGTTAGATCTTTCATTAAAGGATATCCATGTCGCAATGTCTTCCTTCAATACTTTTCTTATTTGAATACTCATCGTATCACCGATACCCTGGCCTGAAGAACAGAACCATTAACTTGAACAAGAACCATATACACTCCGCTGGCTAAAACATTCCCATCAATTGATCCGTCCCATATCCAATTTGATACTGATTCAGCTTCCACAGTTCCAGCATATGAACCATCAAGCCCGAAAAAATCAACGGTAACAGGATATGAATCATCCGGTCCGCACAACCTCAACTGATCTGTTCCGGATACAAAAGGCTGGGGATAAAAGGATAGATCCGTGCTGGAAGAATTTCCTCCACCACCCTGCGTAACAAGCCAGAGACCTTCCCCCGAGGAGAAATACACACCTCCATTGACCTGATCCATTGTAGAATACTCCCACAGGTAAAATGGAGATGAAACAAAATCACTGTTCAAATCATCAAAAAGGCTGATCTGCCCGTCAGATATTCTGTAAATTCCTGATTCGCTCAAACACCAGATTCTCCCGCGAGAGTCAATGGCCATTGTCTTTACGTGTCCGGTAATTGTCTGGTATGGAGCGAAACCGCTTCCGGTCCACACGGCAAGTCCTTCTGCTGTGCCGACAAGAAGCCCTGTTCCCGGAACATCCAGAAAACAGAAGACTTCACTGGATGGAAGACCGTGGCTGGTGGTGTATGCTGCATTGGTACCGGGATACCAGGAATCCTCTGTATCATCAGAAGGATTACCGGAATGAACAAGAAGCTGGCATCCTGCACCTGTCTCGAATGCGATCCAGAGACTGTCCTGGGAAACAGGGTAAACTGCTCGGACATTACGAGATGCAAGACCTTCCCCTCCCAGTCTGGGTGCCCAGTTCATTGTTCCCATGGGATCACCGTTAAATCCCAGAATACCGCTGGGTTCATCAGGCTGTCCAGATGGATCAAATTGACGAAAAGCAGCCCAGAGTCCATTGCTCTGCGCCGTCATCATTATCGGTTGATTGTTTGGAATATCAGCAAGAATGAACGTGGCCTGAGGACTGTCCAACTCCAGCACATCTGTTACAAAAGTCAGAATAGTATCACCCTGGCTGTCATAAGTACCGTGATCCTGTATCCATGAAAGGCCATAATGATAAGAAGAAGTCCAAACACCTGCAAATGGATCAACCGCAACAGAAAAAGTTTGAAAGGAATTGGGCATTCCATCCGGCTCCACGAAGCTTCGCCAGCCATACCCCGGATAAAACGCTTGAACTCCACGAGCATAGGTACCGACATACAACCGTCCATCTTCGCATGAAGCCATCTGATGGGTTTTCTTACACTGCATACCAGGCAGCATTAAATGAATCCAGTGACCCCAGTAAAACTGATAAAATCCGTAGCCAGTCTGGGTGTTAATAAGATCGCCTACAGAGGCTGCAAAGCTGAAACCACAGAATACATCGTTTCCTATCTCGAAAATGGTGGTGGGCCAGCGAACACTGGGAATACCAGGACCCAGCTCCAGCCAATTTGTTCCGTCCCTGTAAAAAATTTCGCCATGGCCCGCAGCAAGAAGCCCCTGTGAAGTTTCCCTGATGTCTACAATGGTGCTGTCAGCCACCGAAGTGTAATCAATAATTGATTGGAATGAGTCACTTCCCGCAGAAAGTTCAACAGCTCCACTGCCACCACAGGCATACACAGAACTCTCTCCGGTCCTCACCCGATTCAGCTGCAGATCCTGAGTCTCCCTCCAATGCGTCCAGGACGAAGGTGAGAACGGACTCTGAATATCGTGAAGAGAATAGATTCCTCTGTCGGTACACAGCCAGAGAGTATCGTTCCTCTCTGAGAGGGAATAGACATACTCAGGATTGAATACACCAGGCGCTGTGATGGGAACAAATCCACCTGCATCACCGCTTGCAAAACCTCCTTTGCATCCTATCCAGATAGATCCTCCAGCTTCCTCAAGAGAATAAACCATGCCTTCTCCAGGAATTCCTTCGAAGCTACTGTAATTTTTCCATACATTGCCGTCTTTCATAACAAGTCCACTGCCCCGGGTAGCTATCCAGAGACGACTGCTTGAATCGAGAAGAACATCAGTACAATCAGGCGTGGGCAGATTCTCCGGGCATGAAAAAACAGTGTCTATGCCGAATTCTTCAGAGTAGTGAAATACTCCGCCGGAGGACGCACACCATACTCCGTTATTTCCATCAGAGTGAGTATTATAGACATAAGATACGGATGTGTTCAGCTCCCACTGAGGAGTGGCTGCCAGCAGGGCAAGAAAAAGGATGAGCATAAAGTCCTCTCAGAAAAGCCATGGGAAACGAATATGCCAGACCATCCAGGCAGCTTCCCAGACAATGGAGCGAGACATCTTGGATGTCCCGGAATGTCTGTCGATAAAAACAATTGGAACCTCTGTCAACGAGCATTTCGCCTTGTAAAGCTTGTATGTCACCTCAATCTGAAATGAATATCCATCTGATCTTATGGAAGAAAGGTCAAGCTTTTTCAAAGCTGATCTCCGGAAAGCTTTGAACCCCCCTGTGGCGTCTTCAACAGGAAGACCTGTGATGATCTTTGAGTACTTGTTGGCAAACCAGGACAGCATGAGACGCTGAAGTGGCCAGTTCACCACGTTCACACCGCTGACATACCGGGAACCAATCACAAGATCATGCTCTGCCAGCTCTTTAACCAGTGCAGGAACTGAATCAGGATCGTGAGAAAAGTCTGCATCCATTTGTATAATAGGATCGAACTCGGGTCTTTCAAGTACCCAGGTAAAACCAGCAACATATGCTTGTCCCAGACCGTTTTTGTCAGGTCTGCTAAGTAGATGAACCCTTCCAGTATCCTTAAACGAAAGCACAGCATCCCCGGTTCCGTCCGGACTTGAATCGTCAACAACAAGAATGCTGGCTTCCAGAGGAAGCGCAAGCAGACGTGGAATTATGTTCCCGATATTTTCAAACTCATTGTAAGTAGGTATGATGATAAGGGGTTTACTCAAGCTCCAACCTCCGTGTTTCAC
>JAOZRM010000352.1 GCA_029940175.1 Candidatus Sabulitectum sp.
CATTGCCCGGAATCTTAACAAGGCATAAATAATAAGTGGAACAAACCCGATAGCAACAGATCCGATCGTTTTGCGCCATTTCAATTCTTCAGAGGAAGAACAGTATGCAACAAGAGCCATCACCGGCAATGCAGTAAGAGCTGTTTCTTTAAGAAGTAAAGAAATGAGATAAAGCAATGCAGCTGCATAAGGCAGCCACCTTCTTTTTACCCCCCCCCCACTCCAGATTGAAACGAGAATGAGAGATCCAAGAAACGGAATCAGGGCTAGAACCGTAGTTCTCCAGGACACTCTTGCCACTGCGACTGCCATCGGATAAGAAAACATAAATAGAGCAGCACCGGAGTATTTACCCAGAGAATCCTTAAGAAATCTCCCCAGCAAAATGTAAATCAGAAACGATGCTGCTATGAGCATTATCAGATTAGTTACATGCCAGCCGGTCTGATTCTCAACGCTCCAGATTTTGTTATCCAATGCCCAGCTAAGGATCATCAGAGGCCTGTACCCTCCACCATACTGGGAAGAGAATGCAGCTGGCACTTCTCTGAAGGAGTGAGTGCAGTCAAGGAAGTCGTCAGTAAGAAAGCCTGTCCGGAGGGTGGGGATGTAGAGCATTGCTGCAAGAAGCAGTATCGCACCCGCCGGAAGGAATTTCTTCATAACCCTATTTCAGGGTTTCAGCATACTCAAAAAGACCGCCTGCAAAGAAGATGTCCTTCTGAACCCCACTCATGGGTTCTGTCTTCTTCTCTCCCAGTAAACCCTTATCCATGTCCAGTGTGATCACTTCCATGTGATTGAAATCACTGGCTTTTGCATCCGGCATAGCAATGACCGGAAAAGCACTGTTAATAGCATTTCTCCTGTAGATGGCCCCGTATGATCTTGCAACAATGGCGGTTACTCCCAGACATCTGAAACAGTCAACTGCCTGCTGTCTGGAACTACCGCTGCCGAAGTTGTCTCCTGCAAGAATGATGTCTCCCGGTTTAGCAAACTCTGCGAAATCCTTGAAACCTTCAAGATTATCGAAGGAATACTGCCCCATCTTCGCAATATCGGTAATTGCCAGGTACTGGTTGTGAAAGATCATATCGGTATCGATGTCACTGATAAGCTCTCCGTCACGCTGAAGAACCCAGAGTCTGCCTTTGAGCTGCAAAGATGCCATGACTATACCTCCTCCAGTTCATGAACTGTGGCAATTCTTCCAAACACTGCGCTGGCAACAGCGGTGCCTATACCCGCAAGGTACGTATCACCCTTGCCCTGCTTGCCTGTGAAATTTCTGTTGGAAGTGCTGACCTGCACCTCTTTCAAGCCGGTCATACCTATCTGACCGGAAGCACAACCACCGCAACCGGCATTACTGACAATAGCTCCTGAATCAAAAAGATCTGCAAGAAGCCCTTCATGCAGTAATCTGGTCCACGTTTTTCTTGTGGCAGGTACTACTTTCAACATCACTCCGTCTGCAACTTTTCTGCCCTTGAGCAGCTTTGCGGCATAGGCCATATCCTCATAAGTACCGTTTGTACAGCTGCCGATGAATACACCATCGACTCTGGTCTCCCTGTACTCAGAAACTGGGTGTACGTTATGCGGATTGGGAGGAGCAGCCAGATGAGGAGTCAGACCGGTTATATCCAGTGTGTACTCTTTCTCATACACTACATCATCATCCGGATAGATTGCCTCTTCCCTTTTC
>JAOZRM010000353.1 GCA_029940175.1 Candidatus Sabulitectum sp.
CTGGCAAGGCAGAGACCTGAAACCAGAAACAGCATAGGTATCATTAATCTCATTTCTACCTCCTTATAGTTGCACGGTGATATCCAACAATGCGAGCATAAAAGAGCCACAAAGTCAAGTCAATGTTTCACGAAACTAATTCAGTTGCGCTAATCCTTTCTGATTACCGGCCTTGGGGGAGAATTAAGAAGTTCAAGGGTCTGGTGAACAGGGTACTCACTTCCCCATAATCTCAGGTAGGCCTTTTCCGGATCACTGAGCGGGACAGGCAGATCTGCTACATAGGGGTCATAAAATCTCTCTTTAAGAAGATCACGCCAGCCATCTGCACTATATACTTTGTAAAGATCTCTCTTCGCCGCAGGCACCCGAGGCCATAGTACATTATTCCAGAACAGAAGGAACCTTGGGTCAACAAACACTTCGTTCCATGTGATTCCCATGAAGTCTGCCATGAATTTGTGACTGTTTCTAAGTTTAGCCACGCTATCATCTGTGGCGCCGAAAGCTTCAATTGCCTGGGCACAACCGGGTAAAAGCACCAAAGTCTCTATGAATAAAGCGTCCCACACATGCTCCACATTTGACAGTTCTGCCATTTTTGTTCCTTCGAACTCAAGCTCTGCACCATTCTTAACCTCTGAATAGGTCTCAATTGCCAATTTCTGCTGGTGATCGACTGCAGGCGAAAAGATCGTCTCTGCCTGCTTAAGGGTCTCTTCTGCTGATTCAATCAATGGGATTCTGCTCATATCAAGCAGTACTCTATCCTCTGCAAGCAAAGTATTGAAGTGAACCGCATTCTCTGCCAGTTCTTCAATCTCAAATATTCTTTCGTAATAAACTGCCTGACTTTCCTTCGCTGCCCCGTTCAATGCATCGTAAGCCATGTGATATCCCACAGCAACAACACTGGCAGCAGGTATCTCTGAATCGGTTGTCCCGTCTCCGGCAGCCCCTGCAGATTGCTCCTCCGCAGGCAGTGACGGTTCAGAAGCAAGTGTTCCCATAATGCCTCCAACCTCAGCGAACTCCGGGTCCATTGTGATAGCTGATATATCAGCACCGTCTTCTGCTTTCGAAAAAAGAGAGTCGATGAGTTCCACTGCCCTGTTCAACTTCTCATTGTTCGGGCCCAGGGAGGCAGAATAACTGTTAACAGAATAGCGAAATCCGTCCAGCATCTGTTTAACTGTGCTATCCATGACACACCTCCCTGAATATTTTTTCAAGAACCTGCATCTGATGATCAGAGTAGATTATTCTGTCTCTGTACGGCTTGTATGTCATGATCTTCTCCCAGGAGGCATCGGGATCAGCTTCAGTCATTATTCTCCAGAATTCTTTCAAATTTGCCAGTGATCTCGTCTCATCACCTGAACCCACGCCATCAGTAGCAAGCTGAAAGACAGCACTAATAACAGAGCCCAGTGCTGTAATTGCTTTGTTCTCGTTAAAGGAAAGTTTCGTTTCGGTTTCAAACTCCTCCAGTTTCCGGCTGAGATCCTGGTGGGTTTCAGCGGATCTTACAATATCAAGCCTGAGTCTGTCTTCATGGGCTTTTCTCTCTGCTCCCAGACTCTCAAAAATGAAAAGCCTGTTTTCATACCTGTCTGTGATCTCGGCTTTTGCGGTTGAAACCATGTTTCCCGTCTGCTTTATTCTTTCCATGAACTGGGAGGATGAGCCGGATTCCTCCAGCATCT
>JAOZRM010000023.1:0-2708 GCA_029940175.1 Candidatus Sabulitectum sp.
CAACCAGAGTTTTGACCACTTCACTGTCGTCGTCTCCAATTACCACAAATCCGGAACACCTCTGAAAACCCGGAAGCAACAGAGAATCTACATCTGTTGTTTCTCCAGAGCGGCAGATCACCTGTCTTGCATTCTTTCTACCTATCCTCTGAAGGAGAACTTCCTCCATCTCCTCTCTGGATCTGCTCGAGAACATCACAATGCTCCCCTTGGAAGATCCTTCCCTGCGAGCTTCAACAAGTTCTCTGGTCACCTCGTACAACCTGTCCCCGTCTCCACAAACAATGTAGTGATTCTTTTCCACAATAGGGGACTTTCCTCTTTTCAATGCATCAAGCTGCTCTGCTATTTTTGAGGAAAAAATACCTATAAGAAGAGAGAGAATAAGAATTCCCCCAAGGGTTATAAAAACACCCACAAATGTTACATGAGGTTGGCATGAATCATCGCCTATAAAGGTTCCCTGGTCGAGAAGCCTGGTGAAAGACCACCAGAAACTGCTTTCAGAATCCTCCACATTGAGGTTGCCGTCAACAAGCAGCATTCCGATAGTTACAATTACCACAGATACAATTAATAGAACAAGTATCTGCCAGAAAGGATTGCGCCTCAACAGGTCATTAACAAGATATCGCAATCTTGTTCCAAGGGTTCTGTATTCCATCTCCCCCTCCTTCAAAGTATCCTGTGATATAATTCCTGCATCACTGATCTGAAAGGGAGAACATGACTCAGCGATTTACAGACAAAGTAATTGCTTCTGCAGAGGAAGCCGGGAAGATCCTGATGAAGTACAGAGCGGAAGGCTTTACCGTTAATTCCAAAGAGGGCATGGAGTTCGTTACTGAAGCTGATCTGAAATCGGAGGAATTTCTAAGGAGTGTTCTTACTGCCCTTCTTCCCGGATCATCTTTTCTCGGGGAAGAAAGCTGGGATGGTTCCTATCCGGAAGCACCGTTCTGGGTGGTTGATCCTCTGGACGGCACCAACAACTTCGCCATGGGAATTCCCTTTTTCTGCGTTTCTATTGCCCTGGTGGATGAAGAGGGAGTCTGCCTTGGCTGTATCCATGATCCGGTGCATTCTGAAACATTTCTGGCTCTCCGGGGAAGTGGTGCATTTCTCAATGGAAAACCTGTAAAAGGATCCACAGCCAAAACGCTGAAAGATGCTGTTGTGGCCACGGGTTTCCCATACACCAGAACGGCGGAAGACCTGTCCTTTGACCTGGATGTACTTAGAGAATTTCTGGGGCAGGTTAGAGGAATACGACGATGCGGATCAGCCGCTCTTGATCTGGCATACACTGCAGCAGGACGGTATGGAGGCTTCTGGGAGGAAAATTTGAAACCCTGGGATATGGCAGCGGGAGCTCTTCTTGTTAAGGAAGCAGGGGGGAAAGTTTCAGGCTTCCGGGAAAAAGACTGGAGTGTTAAATCCGCCGGTATACAATGCTCAGCTCCGGCAATATGGAACCAGTTCCGCTGGATAATAGAAAAGCGCCCCCGCCAGAACGAGAGCGCCCCAAGTAATTAAGTATTCTAGAAGCCCAGGTTAGCTCCGCCGAAATAAGTAATGATCGCATCGCCTGCATCATCTCCGAATGGCTTGGAAAGTCTTACCTCACCAAACATGGAAACAGGTGCACCCATGGGCTTGAAAGTTAAACCCAGAACACCCTCTGCAGAAGGAAAAATATGATCGTAAGGATCAATTGCAGGAGCACCGGTAGTCTGCTGTTCCAGCATGGCAAGCATTGCGTCAGCATCACTCACTACAAAATGTACTCCACCGCCGCCACCGACGTAGGGAACAAAAGGTGATCCGCCCATAGGAATATCGGCTCTCACAATTCCAGCAAGCCCAAGATTGTGATAGGTAGCAGTGTAATCTTTCATCATGTCTGCTTGAGCAGGAATTGACCATCCAAGCTGATTTTCCATGTAATCGCGCAGACCATCAACATCGCCGGAAAAATCCAGACCGTACTCGTCTTCAATGTAGTTAGTAAGATAACTGTCCATTGAAACATCTGACTTTGTGCTGGTGTATGTGCCGCTGATCTCAATTCCAAGAACGGGCATTATGGGCAGTGTAAGCTGTCCCCCGAAGATTGCACCATCCGCACTGAGACCGGTGAATGGATCCTCTGCGGTTGTGTATCCCACGCGACCGCCAATTCTGGGGCCCGCCATAGCCACTGTGACTACCAGTAAAATTACAAATAACGTGATTTTCATTTTATGAAACTCCTTTCTGTTCACCGCCAATTATCCTAAGTAACGCACCTAAGGTCAACTCTCTGTATTGACTTTCATCAAAAGAAGAACGATTATTGGGGTCTCTAGTTTGTATATAAATAAGTTACAGTTTCACTCATAACGAAGGAGAGTACAATATGAAAGTTACACTTGTTCTAGCATTGGCACTTGCCTCTGCTTCCCTGGCTCTGCAGGGTGATTTCGACTGGCAGTCACTGGGTGGGCAACCCGGTGATGAGTTGTCAATAACTCTTATTGAATCAGATGCCAGCCATATGATTCTCGACATTACAGTTCCAGGTTTCTGGCTTGGCGGAACTGTTGCTGGCGGTACCCCATGGGACACTATTGAGCTCCCTGGAATCCATTCACAGACCAGAGTTGGCCTTCCGGAAGTTCCAAACATCGGTCAGATGTTTGCTCTTCCCTTCGGTTCAGATGCAGTTG
>JAOZRM010000023.1:2808-21173 GCA_029940175.1 Candidatus Sabulitectum sp.
GTGGAATCAGCATCGACAAGCTTCTTGCAAATCCATTCAGGTACAATCCTGTAACCGAAGAACTTCAGGTTGCAAGGTCTATGAGAATTAGAATTGACTTCGCAGGAACCGTTGACGCTGTTGCATATCCTTCCACTGAAACCATCAGGAACAGTGCTTCAAGAATGCTGATCAACTACGACATGGTTGATGCTGCTGCTTCTGTTACTACAGATGCTGAGGCCGCAGAGTATATCTTTGTAACTACTGCCGCCAATCTCAGCGCCATCATGCCACTGGTGGAGTTCTATCAGGGCATAGGCTATGAGACTTCTGTTGAAACTTTCTCTTCTTCTTCTACTCCTGCAGAGATCAAAGATGTAATTGATGATCACTACGATACAGGAGTAACACGCTTCGCCCTTATCGCAGGAGATCACGACGATCTTCCCAGTTACAGCTACTCGGGTACTGCAAGTGATTTTTACTTTGCTCTTCTTGCCGGAGGTGATCTTACACCAGAGATAGCAGTGGGACGTCTCACTGGTAATGCTTCCCAGATCTCTCTTCAGGTGGATAAGATCATCAACGGATATTACCGTTATAATTTTGCAGATGGAAACACAACCGGCATTATTCCCAGTACTTCCGTTCTTGCTGCTCACGAAGAGCAGTACCCAGGCAAGTACACACAGTGCTGCAACGAGATAGCTGCAGCATCTTATGCAGTTAACATGAACTTCTGGAAGATCTATCCTCCTGAAGGTGGAACAAATGCAATGGTCTCCGACTGGTTCAACAACGGAGTTGGTTCTGTTGGATACAGAGGACACGGCAGTCAGACTGCATGGATCTGGAGCGCTCCGGGATCATGGTCCAAAACAAACATCCAGGCACTTACCAACACCTTCCTGCCTCCTGTATGGAACATTGACTGTCTCAACGGGCAGTACGAAACAAGCACCGAATGCCTTGCCGAAAGTTACGCATGGGACGACAACGGAGCAAGTGGAAACCTTTCCGCCACTCAGCCTTCCTACACAGATGCAAACCACGACTACATGAAGCAGATCTACCTGGGACTCTACGACAATGGCAACTACAATGTTGGTGAAACCCTTAATGATGCTGCCGTCTGGATTATTGCAAACCATGGTTCTGCTGGTGAAGACAACGCCAAGATGTACATCTGGTTCGGTGATCCTGCAATGGAGATATTCACAAACGATGCAGTCAACCCAACCAATCTTAATATCTCCTGCAACCCGGGAATGGTTAACCCAGGCTCACAGACGATAACAATGACTGTTACCAGCGGTGGTTCACCTGTCAGCGGAGCAACTGTTGCACTCTCTGATGGTATTGATGGTGTTGAAACCATCACTTTCTTCGAAACTGCCACAACCAACAGTAGTGGGCAGGCTTCCTTCAATGTTAACGTGCCTTCCGGAGCCACAACTCTCTACACAGGTGCAAGAATGCACAACTACGGTCCGGTTGCCTACAAGATCGATGTTTATCCTGTATCCATCGATGATTCTTCCGAGGGTATCGAGACAGTTACACTGGGCGTTGCAATTTCAGCTAACCCTGTAACAGGCACCGCCGCACTTAACTTCTCAACTCCTGCAGCCGGTCATGCCACCGTTCAGGTGTTTGACCTTTCCGGCCGTACAGTCGACACTCTGGTTAACGAAGAGGTTGTTGCAGGCAATCACTCCGTAAGCTGGACACCGGAGAGCATCTCCAGTGGTGTTTACTTCGTACGACTTACTACCCCGGCAGGCACCGTTTCCACTCAGGCAATGGTTCTCCGCTAGGTTAAAGCTACAGATACTTTATGGGGGCAGCTTCGGCTGCCCCCTTTTTTTGTCAACTTTCTCTATCGATACTCTAACGATTACTTCTGCTGAAGAGATTCTGCGCCAGTATTTCTTTTCAGTAATGAAAGATATATATACGAATTAAGAAACATCTACTTTCAGGAGGTTGAAATGTCTCTAATGGTAAAACTCATTCTTCCGGTAATTATTCTCATCAGTTTCTCTTTTGCGGATACTTTGTACTGCAATTCCGGGTCAGGGGATGGATGTGAACTAATTGCTACTGACTCCAGGGGTATTACTGTTGAGTTTAACCTGAGATCGCTGGAGACAGAGGAGGTGAGTTCAGGTTTGATATTGCGAACTCCCGGTGAAGGTTTATCTGCAGTTCCGGGATTTCCTGACATGTCGGTTCTTCGAAGAATGATCCAGGTTCCCAACACGGGGGCCATTGGCTACGAAATACTTGATCGTGAATCATTTGAAATTAACTTGCCTGACTATGTTGTTCCCTTTCAACCTCTTCCCATAAGAGGAGAGCCAAGAATTCAAGAGAGGGTTAATTCAGAATTTTACGAAGGCTCGTCACCCTGGCCTCAATCTCCTGTTACAATAGAAGCGGTTGAAATTCTGAGAGACATCAGGATCGCCAGAGTTGGTTTTATGCCAGCAAACTGGAATCCTGAAACTGGAGCACTTGAGATTACCACATCGCTAACTGTGAGATTCTTTGCAGGTGAAAACTCA
The DNA here is from genome assembly GCA_029940175.1 of Candidatus Sabulitectum sp. Lineage (GTDB taxonomy): Bacteria > Fermentibacterota > Fermentibacteria > Fermentibacterales > JCC-6 > Sabulitectum. The sequence goes on from JAOZRM010000023.1 coordinate 5,358, forward strand.
GGTCAGAATGAGTTACAGGCAATCAGCTCCGGTATTACAAGAAGTTTTGTACCTTTCTATGAGGAAGTGATTGGTTTCACAGAATCTGGAAATGCCGTTGACGGCTGCTACCTGGTGATATCCACACAGGACGGAATAGATACCGTAAGTGAACTTATCGACTGGAAGAACAGGAAGGGATTTGAAGTTGTAACTGCAGTTATTCCGGAGATCGGAACAACAGCAACCGAGATAGATGCATACATCGAAAATGCATTTAACACCTGGCCGGTGCCACCTGAGTACATTTTGCTGGTGGGGGATTCTGATATGGTTCCGTCACCAGTCTACAACGGCCATTCAGCCGACAATATATACGGTGTCATAGGCTCCGGGTGCGTTCCAAGTATTCATGTTGGACGACTTTCCGGGGAGACCAGTCTGGATCTTCAGTATGAGGCGTGGAAGATAGTTCAGCACGAGATGGAGCCATATGAAACAGGGGAAAGCTGGTTTCAAAATGGAGTAAGTCTCGGCCACACCGAGTTTACTGAAAATTCATGGGACTACATGGAATACATGATGGCCGCAGGTATGAATGCAACATGGCTCTGTGCAAATGGCGGTGTTACTCCAACAGTTGCCAATCTATCAGAAGCCATTAATGAAGGAATTTCAATATTGGGCCACTGCGGACACGGGGATGTTACAACAATCTATCCTCCAACCTTCGATGTTGGAGATGTAGCCGCACTTCAGAACGGGCGCAAACTGCCATGGTTTGCTCTTGTAGCCTGCCAGGTTGGAATGTTTGACGGAAACTACTGCTTCTGCGAAGCGCTTATGGGTGAAGGTTCCATAGGTGATGCGAGAGGTGCGATAGGAGCAATGGGACCAACAACAAACAGCCCTTACGGTGCAGCTGATTCTCTGGTAAAATGGATATTCAAGGGCTATTTCCAGGAAGAGGTTCGGCACATGGGTGCCGTTACAGACTGGTCGAAGAATGAAGTGTACAACTACTATGGATCCTCCGCAATAGACAACAATCACATGCATATGCTTTTCGGCTGCCCGGAAATGGACATTTATTACGATACTGCCCCACTTGCAGTTGTTACAGTAGCTCATCCTGATCCTGTTGTTCCGGGCACATTTACCTATTCTGTAACTGCAGATGGATCTCCTCTGGAAGGAGCTCTGGTAGCTGTAAAAACATACGAAGCATCTTCCGGTACCTGGATGGAATCAGGTTACTCGGATGCATCAGGTAACGTATCCTTTACCATTCCTGGTTTTGGAGCGGTTTCAGATGTCTATGTAACAGCAACAGCCTTCAATATGTATCCTTATCTTTATCAAGACGTTACTTCGCTGGAAGAATCGGAGAATGCTGCTCTGAATTTCACAACAGAACTTCGTCTGGGGTCTTCTCCCTGCACCGGTTCCCTTTCAGTATACTGTTCTGTGCCCCCGGGTGAATCTGCAAAACTTGACTTTTTTGATGTCTCGGGAAGAATTGTGGAAACTATTCCATTTGACACTGAAAACGGTGGTGAAATACAGGCAGTTTGGAATGGTAAAGATTCTAGCGGTAATTCCGTTTCCAGTGGGGTGTACTATTGCAGGCTCAGCACAGGAACCAAATCCTGCATTGAATCTGTTCTTATGCTTAACTGAAAGACAATCTGAGGGAAAAATGAATAGACTGCTTGTTACAGGAATCTGCTTATCCATTCTGCTCGCAGGATGCGGCGGGGAAGATATATCTCTTGAGGAGGACTCCCCTCTTTCTGTTGATACTTTGCATGTTGGCTGTGTAGTTGGAGAGTTAATGGGTGACAGCAACTATGTTTTCGGAGAGATAGCCAGCGCACTCCCCACGGCCGGCGGAGGAGTTGCCGTTCTTGATCTATATGGCTGTGACATTTCCTTTTTCGACAGTTCAGGAACATTCATTCGATCAATAGGTGCTAAAGGAGAAGGTCCTGGAGAGTTTTTACTACCGCTCGATTTTGCTATTCTGGAAGATGGCAGAATTGCTGTAGTCGATCTGGTCAACAGGCGAATCGACATACTCTCTGAGGAAGGTGAACTTCTCAATTCACTGGAAACCGGCGGTGCGATGCTTCCATTTAAGATGTCTGCTGTGGCAGATTCATCATTTGTGATTTACTACTATTCAACCAGACCTGCTGGAGATAGTTTTGATATGGGTTTCAATCTTGAGATCTGGAACACTTCGGGTCTGCAGGATGAAATCTGGAGTTGGAGAAGCGAGTATACCGGTTCGGATTTTGCTTTTTCACCGGGTTACATTTCATACTGTTCAGGATATGGAAGTATCTGCTATGCGGAAATGTCTAACAATGAGTTTTTTATCGACTGCTTGAATATGTTGGAAGGTACATCACATTCAATCAGCGTAGATGCTGTTGCTTTGGAGACAGATTCAACCGATGCAGGATACATTGAACCGAAGGTGTATGTTAATTATTCAGTAGAAGATGCGGTGGTTGATCTTGAATCAGAACCTCTTCATTACAGACCCCAGGTTTCTGCAATGGGTTTTGACAGTGATGGCAGGTTGTGGGTAAGACGCGGCACAACCAATGAGGAGGACTGGCTGATCTTTAATTCCGAAGGTGAGTTTGCAGGTAATGGTACCTTTACCGGAATTGATGAGGATGGCCGTTTAGAGTATGTGATAAACAAGCATGGAGCAGTTGCGTGGGCCCCATTCACCGATGACTGTCCAAGAGTTTACATAATGTCATCGAATTGAGTCCAGGATTTCACGGATCAGAGGGCTGCATCCGCTGCTCCCTTTTTCTTGACTTCCTCCAGTGTTGATGCCATTATCACCACATGAGATATTCTTTGTTGCTTGTTGCTGTTTTAGCTGCAGCTTCTTTTGCAGTACATGGTGATTTCGACTGGCAGTCACTGGGAGGGCAACCTGGTGAAGAGTTGTCAATAACTCTTATTGAATCAGATGCCAGCCATATGGTTCTCGACATTACAGTTCCAGGTTTCTGGCTGGGCAGAACTGTTGCAGGCGGTACCGCCTGGGACAGTATTGAGCTTCCTGGTGTACATACACAGACAGAAATCGGTCTTCCTGAAGTTCCAAACATCGGTCAGATGTTTGCTCTTCCCTTCGGTTCAGATGCAGTTGTTACCATAGGCAATGTTGAATACACAACATACACCGGCATCAACCTGGTTCCTGTTCAGACCCCTGAGATCGACATGCCCCACAATCCTTACCCATTCACTCAGAACGAAGCTGTATACGGAACAAACAGTTTCTTCCCTTCCAACTGGGCTGCAGCAGTAAGCCCGGGCACATGGGGTGGAATCAGCATCGACAAGCTTCTTGCAAATCCATTCAGGTACAATCCTGTAACGGAAGAGCTTCAGGTTGCAAGGTCAATGAGAGTAAGCATTGACTTCGCAGGAACAGTTGACGCTGTTGCATATCCTTCCACTGAAACCATCAGGAACAGCGCTTCAAGAATGCTGATCAACTACGATATGGTTGATGCTGCTGCTTCTGTAACCACAGATGCTGAAGCTGCTGAGTACATCTTCGTAACCACTGATGCCAACCTCTCTGCCATCCTGCCACTTGTAGAATTCTACCAGGGCATAGGCTATGAGACTTCTGTTGAGAGCTTCTCTGGCAGTGCAGGAGTTAACGAAATACAGGCTGCGATCTTTGACCACTATGATACCGGCATCACGCGCTTTGCCTTGATTGCTGGAGATTTTGACGCTCTCCCCAGCTACAACTACGGCAATTTTGTTGGAGACTACTGGTATGGATGCGTCACCGGTTCTGATCTCTTTCCAGAGCTTGCAGTTGGTCGTCTTACCGGTAACGCTTCTCAGATAGAAACACAAGTTGCAAAGATCATAGATGGTTACTACCGGTACGACTTTGCTGAGGCCAACACCCCTGGTATTATTCCCAGCACCGGGGTACTTGCTGCCCATCAGGAAGATTATCCTGACAAATACACTGCCTGCTGCAACGAAATAGCTGCAGCATCTTATGCAGTTAATATGAGCTTCTTGAAGATCTACCCTCCGGAGGGTGGAACCAGTGCCATGGTTGAAGAATCTTTTAACAACGGCGTGGGCTCTGTTGGCTATCGGGGACACGCCTTTGTTTTGTACTGGAGCTGGAATCCCGGTTGGTCCAAAACAAACATCCAGGCTCTCACAAACACATTCATGCCTCCAGTATGGAGCATAGCCTGCTACAGCGGCCAGTACCAGACCAGTGCAGAATCCCTGGCGGAGAGTTTTGTCTGGGATGACAACGGTGCAAGCGGCAACCTCGGCGCCACATACCTTTCATTTACCGAGACCAACCACAGCTACATGAAGCAGATCTACCTGAACCTCTACGGCTATGGTAACTACAATGTAGGAGAGGCTCTAAACGAATCAGCAGCATGGATTATCACAAACCACGGTTCTGCCGGGGAAGACAATGCCAGAATGTACATATGGTTCGGTGACCCGGCCATGGAAATATTCACAAACGACACGGCCAACCCTGTTCCTCTCCAGATTGACTGCCCGGAAATGGTTAATCCCGGATCTCAGACAATTCCAATAATTGTGACCAGTGATGGTTCTCCTGTGAGTGGAGCCACCGTTGCCCTTTCTGATGGTATTGACGGTGTTGAAACCATCACTTTCTTCGAAACCGCCACAACCGACGGTAGTGGTCAGGCTTCCTTCAATGTTAACGTGCCTTCCGGAGCCTCAACTCTCTACACCGGTGCAAGATTGCATAACTACAATCCGGTTGCAGAGAAGATCAGTGTTTACCCAATGTCTGTCGAAAACGGAGAAGAAAATACCGTACTTGGTATCTCAATCTCATCCAACCCCGTCGCTGACTCTGCATTACTCAACTTCTCCACTCCTGTTGCCGGTCATACCACCCTTCGGGTGTTTGATCTTTCAGGCCGTACAGTGGACACTCTTGTAACCGAGGAGGTTGTGGCTGGTAATCACTCTGTCACCTGGACTACTGAAAGAGTCTCCAGCGGTATTTACTTCATTCGCCTTGCAACCCCTTCCGGTTTCTCATCCACACAGGTAATTGTTTTTCACTAAGTATTATTTCAGAATCGACCTTGTGAGCAGAGTTTCATTGTATCACCAGATGTATTAAATTTGTGAGGAAGGAGTTCTGCAATGAATACAATTGATGAAACCAGATGGCGACAAAGATTTGACCACTTCACCAGGGCACTGATTCAATTGAAGCTTGCCTGCAGCAAAGATCAATACTCCGTTCTGGAACGAGCCGGGCTTATCCAAATTTTCGGATATGTTTTTGAGCTTTCCTGGGAAACCTTGAAAGATCTGCTTCTATTTGAAGGATATGATTCAAAGAGCCCACGACAGGTAATTCGAAAGAGCTTTGAACTTGAATTTGTAAGCGAAGAGAATTGCGAGTTATTTCTTGATGCCTTGCTCAAGCGAAACCTCCTCAGTCATACTTATGAAGAGGAAACAGCCATAGAAGCTGAGCGGTTGATAAAAAATTACTATTACCCACTGTTAACCGCCATACACAATCGGCTGGAACAAAAACTTAATGAAAGCTAACCGGTTAAAAAACAAGTACAAAGACATAATAATCAGCATACTTATCGCCAATCCGCGTGTTGAGCAGATTGTGCTTTTCGGCTCTCGAGCCAGTGAGGCTTTCACTTCCACGTCAGATATTGATCTTGCTCTGTTTGGAGATGAACTCACTTTATCAGATCAGGCAAATCTAGTTGATCAAATTCATCAATCAGTTGTTCCATTTGAAGTTGACCTGCTGCGATACAGCACTGTTTCAAACAGTGAATTGCTGGAACACATCATCAGGGATGGTGTAGTGTGGTATTCAAGAAGTGATTCGCTTCATACAGCGCAGCAATAATTCTGATGGATTAACATTGAAATCATGCACTTGACTTGCAGAATTTCAATGTTATTTTCAACACATGATAGAAAGAAAAAACCTTTTAGACAAACTTTTATTCAGTATTAGAGTGAATCCTGTCACGGCTCTCCTTGGTCCAAGGCAATGTGGTAAAACCACAATAGCCAAATCAGTTCATCAATTTCATCCTGTAAGTCATTTTGATCTTGAAAACCCAATTGATCGGGCAGCACTCAGAAATCCCATTATGGTTCTAGGCGATTTAAGTGGCCTGGTTGTTCTTGATGAGATACATCGAATGCCTGAGCTCTACGAGATTCTTCGTGTTCTGGTAGATGATCAATCATGCAAGGCAAAGTTTCTTGTTCTTGGAAGCTCATCTCCGCAAATAGTAAGAGATGTCTCCGAAACCCTCGCTGGAAGAATTGGATTTGTCGATATGTCCGGCTTCAATCTTCAAGAGGTTTCCGACTATCCCTGGAATAATCTCTGGTTGAGAGGTGGCTTTCCTCGTTCCTTCCTTGCAGGAAACCAATTGGCAAGTATACGCTGGAGAGAGGACTTCACAAGAACATTTCTTGAAAGGGATATTCCCCTACTGGGATTTCGAATTCCCCCGGAAGCAATGAGGAAGTTCTGGACCATGCTTGCGCATTACCACGGACAGAAATGGAACGCAGCCGAATTCTCCAGATCTCTTGGGGAAACCGAGAAAACTGCAGCATCCTACCTGGATATTCTCTGCGGTACTTTCATGGTTAGAAAGCTGCAGCCATGGTATGTGAACATGAAAAAGAGACAGGTGCGGTCTCCCAAGATATTTATCAGAGATTCTGGAATTTTGCATTCACTTCTCTCAATACAATCGTCCAGAGACCTTCTCAGCCACATAAAAGCAGGAGCCTCATGGGAGGGTTTTGCTCTGGAGCAAATTCTTTCCTTGACGGGAGACAGAAAGGCCTGGTTCTGGGGGACACACTCCGGAGCTGAAATTGACCTTCTTATTGACCCTGAAGGTATCAATCTGGGATTTGAGTTTAAGCTTACAGAAAATATTCGAACAACAAAATCCATGAGAATAGCGCTTGAAGATCTGGGACTGAGTAAACTTTATCTGGTACACCCCGGGGAAAGAACATTCAAGCTGGATGAAAGAATCACAGCATTAAGTATTTCCGATATTGTATCAACGGTTGTTCCTTACAGCACTTGACCTTCAGGGATTTTCGTTGAATATTTGCGGGCTGCTTGCCCCTTCTACAGAGTCGGGGACAACGCGACACTATTAATTGTCGCCGGCCCGGAAGCAGGATGCTTTTGCATCGAATCGTGTTAACGATTCTAAAAGAACTGCTTTGTCAGTCTCTTTCCGGGTTCGGTGTTTGTTACACACCAACAGGGCCGGAAGGAGGCTTTGTTAATTGCGTAAATACGAGACCGTACTGATCTGGAATGCCAGTCTTTCTGAGGCGGAGCTTAAGAAAGAAACAGGTAATGTACAGGAAATCGTCACAAACGGTGGAGGAGAGCTCACAAGTTTTGACGACTGGGGTCGCCGTCAGTTGGCGTACCTTATCAACAAAGAGAGCGAAGGGGTTTACCACTTCGTACATTGGAACGGCGAGTCAGAAGTTAAGCTGGCCATCGACAAGATGCTCAGGATCAACGATAACTGTCTTCGTCACTTGACCCTCAAAGATGACCGTGACGTTATGGGAAAATCCAGTTCCCATGATTACTCTCCAGCATTTGATGCAGGAGAATAGTCGTGGACATCCGTTTGCCCTTCATTAACAAGATCCTTATTTCAGGCAACCTTACAGGTGATCCCCGAACCAGGATTCTTGAAAACGGCACCCATGTTGCCAGCTTTGGTATTGCCAGCAATAAGAGGTACCGTGGAAACGACGGCGAGTGGCACGATAAACCGTGTTTCGTGGAAGTTGTTACCTGGAGGCAGTTGGCTGAAAGAGTTGGAAGCAAGCTTCACAAGGGAAGCCCTGTGATGATAGAGGGAGAGCTTCAATACTCTCAGTGGAATGCCCAGGATGGATCGAAGCGCAGTCGTGTGGAAATTCTTGCTCGAAGTGTCCAGATGCTGGAAAAAACCGGAGATTATGGCTCGAATTCCTCTCAGCCTGGCGGTTCTGATGAACCACCTCGCAAAGAGGAACCCCAAGGTCCTGATTACTCCGACGACATTCCCTTTTAAGGAACAGGTTTCTCATGAGTCTTCAAAGAGATCTGCCGGGAATGAACTATGCTGCTATCACTGGAATCATCAAGCGCAGGAAAGGTATCAATATGACCCGTAGCGGCATTGCGGTACTGCATCTGCTTGTTGAGAATACGGTGACTCATCCAGGAAGTCTGGAAACCACCGTGGCAGAAATAGAAGTAGATGTATGGGGAAACCTGGCAACAGCTCTCGACAGCAAGCTCCACGAAGGGGATGCTGTTTTTATTGAAGGCAGATTGGCACACAAAAAGTCTGAAGACAGAGCCGGCGGAGAACACTTCAAAACACTTCTCAGAGCCCGTCGGATAGAAATTATGGCTAAAAAAGAAAGGAAGGCATAAATGCCTATCCGTGGCAAGCGTAAAGGAATGAAGATCACCAGGAAGAAAAAATGCCGTTTCTGCATGAATCCTGACATGGAGATCACCTACAAGAACGAAAAGATGGTTCAGCGTTACATCAGTGACAGAGGCAAGATCGTAGCCAAGCGTGTCAGCGGTAACTGTGCCAGACACCAGAGAATGGTTGCTAAAGAGCTTAAGATCGCAAGATTTCTTGCCCTGGCGCCTTACATAAGAGAACATTACAGGTAAACAGAATTGAGAAAATTGATGCTGGCGAAGAGAAAAAGACCGACACAATTGCTATGGGGCGGGCTATCCCTGATAATGGGATTTCCATTCCTTGCTGCTGGAGTGTCTGCAGCCCTGCTTTCAGGCAGGCTGAACAAGGGTCTCCCTGTCTCTGCCGCCATTATCTTCTTATCCTGGTATCTTGCTGGTTTTCAGGGAGCTGTAATAACAGCAATCTGTGCAGCGGTCACAGCCATCTCTGTGAGGTTGCAATTCTCCCTGCTAAAAACTCTGTACCTGTGTTCCGGTCTCGCTCTTTTTGCCGGTGGACTGCTATCTCTGGGATTCCCGGGATTCATGAACATTGGACAATCAGAGCTTGATCCACTGCGGGAGGTATATCTTTCTGCAGGTCTCGAAACTGATACAATTGATACCGTGTTCTCTTTAATTACCTACTACTCACCGGGTATTGGTGCAGCTCATATTGTACTTGGTTCCATTGTCTCTGTGTTCTTTTTCAAATCCATCATGGGTAAGAGCAAGAACATGGTGATCCAGGGAACTGCACAATTTAGAATCCACTGGGGTTTTGCCTGGGTTCCCATTTTCTGCCTGATCATTCTGGTTTCTGCCAGAGCTACTTTCGTTCCGGATGTTGTACTGAGAATAGCAAAAAACCTGCTTGTTTTCAGTTCTCTTCCCTATGGGATTGAAGGTTTCCAGGTGGCGGCAAAGTGGGCAAAGGGTACTCCGGGAATGGTTTTCATTTTAATAATGATCACAATATTTGCACCTCCTTTTGTTCTCGGCGGATTGATACTGCTGGGAATTCTGGACACCTGGTTCGATTACAGAAAGAAAATAGACATAAGGATCGAAAGGATGAAAAATGAAGGTTCTTCTGATCAAAACAGTTGACACTCTTGGCAGTCCCGGCGAAGTTGTCAACGTTGCTTCCGGTTACGCGAGGAACTACCTGCTACCCAAAAAACTAGCAGTAGTTGCTACAAAAGGTGCCATGAAAATGGCAGATTCTCTAAAGGCAGCTGCGGTTGTCAGAGAAAAAGAGCAGAACAAAGCTGCAGAGGTTCTTGCAGAAAAGCTCAGGGATATTACACTTGCCTTCGCCGCAACAGCTGACGAAAACGGACAGCTCTATGGTGGAATAGGTGAGCGCGAGATATCCGCTGCCCTTCTGGAAAAGAAATTTGAGATCGACAAGCAGCAGGTTATTCTAGATGGTCATATCAAGAAGCTTGGTGAGCACAAAGTTCAGATCAAGGTTCTCGGAGAGATCATAGAAACCATTACTGTAAAGGTAGAGGCAGAAGTCTAGTGCTTCTTCTTGCGGTAGAAACCTCTTGTGATGATTCTGCTGTTGCGGTACTTGATGAGAACGGTACTGCTCTTGCAGAACTGGTTTCTACCCAGATGGTACATGGTGAGCACGGAGGTGTTGTTCCTGAGATAGCATCACGACTCCACATGAAAATTCTGCCTGAACTGATCAGGGAAGTACTGGATAAATCCGGAACTTCCCTGGATGATATTGATATTTTTGCAGCAACTGCCGGTCCGGGTTTGACAGGCTCTCTTCTTGTGGGTCTCTCCTGGACAAAGGCTGTTGCTTTTGCAAGGGGAAAGCCCTTCCTCGGGATCAACCACCTTTCTGCTCATCTGCACATACACCACAGTTCAGTTGTTGAATTTCCTGCAGTTGCTCTGCTTGTCAGTGGTGGACATACCATGATATTCCACATGCCTTCCTGGAATGAATGTATTCTGCTTGGAACAACCAGAGATGATGCTGCAGGGGAAGCCTTTGACAAAACTGCCAAGCTTATGGGACTGGGATATCCCGGAGGTAGATTAATAGATCAGCTTGCAGAGAATGGAAATCCTTCTGCTGTACGTCTACCGTCTCCCCTTGGCAATAAAAGAGTTCCGGAATTCAGCTTCAGCGGTCTCAAGACTGCAGTAAGGTTGATTTGGGAAGCTGGGGACGTTTCCTGCGAAGACCTTTCAGCAAGTTTCCGAAAAACCGTTTGCAACCTGCTGGTATCAAAAACCGTTTACCAGGCTGGGAAGCTTGGGGCAAAATCAATCCTTGTTGCTGGTGGAGTCTCGGCAAACTCCCTCCTCCGAATCAGTTTCAAGTCTGAATGTGATAAAAGAGGAATGAAACTGTTTCTTCCTCCTATTGAACACACCATGGACAATGCTGTTATGGTGGGCAGAGCAGCGCTTTCTGCTCTTAAAATTGATCCAGAGGCACACTCTCCCTCTTCATGCAACACCTTTGCCAGATGGCATGGAGAAAAACTCTCTCCTCTCTCCTGCTGACACGGAGGCCGCATTACACTATCTTTGTTTTCATTGTGGGGGCTGAAACATGAAAACTGGTACCGATGTTGTTGAAAATGCGAGATTTATTCAGGCTGTAACAAGAAATGAAGGCAGGCTCCGGGAGAGACTGTTTACTGTGGAAGAACTTGCCTGTAACCCAAGCAATCTGGATCTTGCCTTAATGTTCTCTGCAAAGGAATCCGTGGCTAAGGCTCTTGGAACGGGATTTGATTCTTCTTTATCATGGCAAGATATTAAAATATTTGTAAGTGCAACCGATGTGAAAGCTCTCCTTTCCGGAAGGGCTCTTGAGCTTGCTGGAAATCACAAACTACGCATCTCTGCCTCTCGGGCCGGGAACACATCCGTTACCTTTGCTCTTTTAACTGAAGGAGAATGATATGGCTTTCTGGCAGACTCCATCTGAAATTTCTGATCTGGACAAGAGTACCATTACTTCCGGTACCCCCGGACTTGTTCTTATGGAGAGAGCCGGTCTTGCTGTGGCCGATATTGTCAGCTCCATCGTGGCCCGGGAAGAAGGTACCGTGGTTGTCTATGCAGGCCCGGGCAACAATGGCGGTGACGGATTTGTAACTGCACGATTTCTTCTTCAAAAAGGATACAGGGTCATTGTTCGCCCGTCATTTGGTTCAACCAGTAAGATTACCGATGACTGCCGGGTAAATATGGAAAGCTATATTTTCGTGGGAGGTACCATATCGTATGAACCCCAAGTAACAGCATCTGTTGCTGTAGATGCCCTTCTTGGAATAGGATTTACAGGCAAACTCAAAGGCGGCACTCTAGATCTTGCTGTTGAATGTGCCGGTCTGAATGCTCCAGTTGTTGCCGTTGATATGCCAACAGGAGTTGATGGACTTACCGGGCAATGCGATCGCTTTGCTATAAAGGCAAAAATTACAGTAACATTCGCTGCACCGAAGCTTGGATTGCTGCTTCCTCCTGGGTGTGGTATGTGTGGGTCTCTACTTCTTAAAGACATCGGGATTCATGTACCTGAAAACAATCTGCGCAGAGTAATGACCATGCAATTTGCCAGGCAACTGCTTCCTGAAAGACCTGTAGACAGTCATAAGGGAACCTTCGGCAAAGTTCTTGTGCTTGCTGGTCATGAGTGTATGCCTGGAGCTCCACAATTGGTTGCAAAGGGTGCTCTGAGGTCAGGATGTGGTCTTGTTGAAATGTGTGTGCCTCTGCCGGCTTCTCCTGCCATAGCTGGCAGAATCTCAGAGACTCTCAGCATCTATTTCCTTCCGGGGGATGTAACTTCCCTCCCTGATCCCAGCAATTATTCTGTGGTGGTTATTGGACCGGGTATGGGAATCTCCGGTAGTACAGAACGAATTATGAGACATGTTCTTGGAACATGGAAGATTCCACTTGTTCTGGACGCAGATGCCTTGAACGTAATTGATTCTAATCTTGCTGAAATGTTGAGATCATATCCCGGAGAGGTTGTATTGACTCCACACCCCGGAGAATTAAGAAGACTCACTGGCTGTGGAGACGGTTTGAGCGAGAGATTTGCTGCTGCGGAGAAAACCGCAAAGGCTTTGAACTGCTCAGTTTTGCTAAAAGGCAAACCCTCACAGGTGTTCTCCTCCCAGGGAACCAGAACAATGATACCTACCGGTAACCATGGACTGGCTACCGGCGGCTCAGGAGATGTTCTTGCGGGAATAGTGGCGGGATTTGCAGCACAAGGCTGCGGTGGTGTAGAAGCTCTGAGCCTGGGTGCTTATCTGCATGGTCTTTCTGCTGATATTCTTTCTGACAAAACATCCTCCAGATCAATTCTACCCACCGAAGTGGCTGACAACCTGGGTTCAGCAATTTCAATGGTCGAAAACAGAAAATTCGATTCTTGTCTCGGTGGAAATCCCTACTGGACTCGGAGCTGATTATTGTTAAGATTATGTAGTCGTGCAACTAACAGCTATTTTGTTTTTATATGGAGGGATTGGTGATATAGTGAACACCGTAAAAGAGCAACTAACAAAACTAAAACTGCTTGTGTCTACAAAATCCGTTTCCAGGGTCGGAACTACGCATGCCATCTACAAAACCGACAAAGATCCGGTAACAATTGCGGACAAGCTCGATCTTCTTGGCAAAATTTCCTCTCTGTCTGGAAAGGTCAGTGATGTTATTCTTAACTTTCCTTCAGACCTGAGAACAGCAGACGATGCCAAAGCAGTTTCCGATTCTCTCAAAAAAAACAAACTAAATCCTGTAACTGTAATGGCGGATCTCTATGTTCCCCGTAAAAGAGGAGTTCTGAACCACAGGCTCATGTATGGTACCTTAACCTCTCCATACCCTGAAATCCGTGTAGCCACTATCAATCAGGTTCTTTCTGCTATGCAGGTAATGCGTGATATCAAGTGCCGTCAGCTTGGCCTCTGGATACCTGACGGCATGGACTCGCCTGGTGAGAAAAATTCAGTGGACATGCTGGAAGGCATACTTAAAGGACTCAGGCAGATCGGGATGAAGATCCGCAAGAGTGAAACTATGCTTCTGGAATTTCACCCGTACAATCCTTCTTTCTGTGCCACTGCTGTGCCCGACTGGGGTACAGCCAGCTGGCTTTGCCGGGAAACCGATCAATCCTGCCAAACACTCCTGGATACAGCTGCTCTTCTCCCTGGTGAAAGCCTCGAATCTGTAACTATTTCCCTGCTTCATCAAAAAATGCTTGGCAGAGTTAGGCTCTCAGACAACAAGCTGGGCATGGGTGCCATGCCAGCAGGCTCTCTTGATGCTGGAGCTCTTTTCCGATTCTTCCTTAACCTTCTCATGGCAGAAGCTGCCGGGCTGTGCTCCCTTGAAGAGATGGGCATTGAACTCCGGGTGGATTCAAGGGTTGGCTCACCTGCAGAAAATCTTCTTACTGCCATTGAAAACACAGAACACGCTCTTGCCAGAGCCTCTCTTGTAGACCTGAAAGAATTGAAAGCAGCCCAGTCCAGGCCAGACATTACTGCTGCAAACAGAATACTCAGAGATGCTTTTGTTACAGATGTCAGGCCAGTTGTTGCTTCCTGGAGGAAGGACAATAAGCTTCCGGAAGATCCCGTGTCAAAGCTATAAATCAGATCAATTCAGCGGGACGGCAAATACCGTCCCGCTTTTTATTTAGGGAGATACAGCTTGAATTTATTCATCTCGTTCACAGTAATGATTATTCTGGTATCTATTGCTTCCGGTTCTGCCTGGCCACAGTACATGCACGATGCTCAAAATACCGGAAAAACTGATATCTGTATTCAAGGTGACCTGTCTGTTTCCTGGACATACGTCCCACCACAAGCAGCTCCGGGCTGGTTATGGAATCAACCTTCTTTGGATGATGATGGCAATATCTACTATGCAGCAGGCTACTACTTTGTTTCACTGAATTCAGATGGAGAATTAAGATGGAGTGTTCATACCCCACATGTTTTCATGGGTCCACCGGCACTGAATAACGGCTTTGTGTACTTTCCCTGCTCTGATGGTTCTCTTTACGCCTACACCCAGGATGGAACTGAATCCTGGTCCTACCCAATGATTCATCCAGTAAATGGAGGACCCTCTGTGGGTCCGGACGGTACAATTTACATTGGTGACTCAATTACTGAAACTGTGTTTACTTCATATCTCTCTGCGTTGAATCCAGATGGTTCTGAAAAATGGAAGATATCATTTGATGATGCAGACGGATTTAACACGGCTTCGGCTGTTGATCCATCCGGAACTAGAATTTATGCCGCTCCCGGCGATTCCCACATCTATTCTATTGATACTGCAACTGGTGACAAAATATGGTCTTATGAGTACAATTCAATTATGAACATTGTTTACAGCTCCCCGGCTGTGGCGGATTTTGGAAGCTCCAGGTACATAGTATTCGGAGATCTTGGTAACATGAGTGGCGGACACTGGCGGATTCTTGATGAAAACGGAACTGAAAGATGGACTACCTCAATCCCAAACTCCATTCAGCAGACTGCTGCCATTGATCCCGCAGGATATTTTTACTTTGGAAGCAATGGAAGTGTATTAAAGAAAGTTGATACTTCAGGATCTGAGATCTGGTCCAGATCATTTTCACAGGGATATCTTTCTAATCCCATTATTGAAGGAAACGGTAAAGTTCTCATAGGAACAGAATCAGGATTCCTGCACATTCTCGATCAAAGTTCCGGTTCAACCCTGGAAAGTATCAATCTCGGTTCAGACGTAGGCAGCCCTATAGTCGGAAGCAACGGAGAGGTATACGTTTTATATGGAAATGGAATTCTTGCATGCCTGGAAAACACATCTTCTATTGAGAATGATCCTTCATCTTCAGAGGAGAACATCCTTCATATATCGAGAACGGGCAGCACGTATAAAATATGCATCGGTGACAGGGTTGGTGAATGTACCATCTACAACACCAGTGGAAGAACTGTTCTCTCCAGTAGCATTCAAAACAACCTTTTCTGGAGTACTTCAGATCACCCTGCAGGAATTTATCTGGTTAGAGTTGAGGCTGAGACAAATGTGAGTGGTGGTGTTCTTGCAGGAAGTGCTAAAATTCTTGTTGTAAGATGACTAGGAGCGTGACTGACAATAGGCATTGTGCAGAAGCGCCTCACGGCGAGATAAAATACATGCTAATTTGAGAATAATAGCAACGCTATTTGCCGATAATTAGCGTGTATTAT
>JAOZRM010000354.1 GCA_029940175.1 Candidatus Sabulitectum sp.
TAATCAGTAGAAAGACCGGAATAAATCCAGAGAATTCCAGTGACGAATGTGGGTTACGTATTCACTTGTCTGTCAAAAATAACCAAATGTGAGAGACAAGAAGCCTGCTTGTCTCTCACATTGGTACGATTGTAGATTCCATTGCACTTACTTAACATTTTTGTTAAGTTACTACCATGAAATTTAGCGAGTTGCTCAAAATTACAAAAAACGAGCCTGTATTCAGCAGTGCTCTGTTATATGCCGGGCTGCAGTCGCCGGATGCTCTGCGGGTACAAATCTCCCGGTGGGTGAAAGACAAGAAGCTTCTGCGGTTAAGAAGAGGTCTTTATGCGGTAAGCCCCGATTACTCTGGTCAAACGCCTGATTTATTCATTGCAGCAAATGCCATTATGACTGCTTCTTATGTAAGCTGTCAAACAGCACTTGCATGGCATGGAGTTATCCCGGACATTTCAAATGCAGTTACCTCAGTCACCTCCGGTCGAAGCTGTACAGTAACCAATGCCCTGGGAACATTCATTTACAGACATGTAAAGCCTGAACTACTATGGGGCTATGAAAGTGCTAAAACACCTTCAGCTGGTGTAGCGAGAATTGCAGTACCTGAAAAGGCATTGCTGGATCTTGTATATCTGGAGCCAGGCGGTGACTCGCTGTCATACCTTAAGCAGTTGCGTTTGTCTGAAGACGGTCTTTCCCAGAATATTTTAAATAACCTGGCTGCAAAATGGGGCAGGAAAAAAATAATTAGAGCGGCTGAGAATATCACCACTTTGCTGGGTGCCTTATGAAGCAGGATCTCCGTAACATTGTATCCGAAGCCCAATCCCCGATGCATGGGTTAAACCTTGCAAAAGAATATCTTCAGTCAAGAATTCTGGGAATAATGCAGGAAACGGGAGCAATGATGCCACTGGCCTTCTGTGGTGGAACTGCTCTTCGATTTCTGTATGGTTTGAATCGCTTCAGTGAAGATCTTGATTTTTCTCTTGTTAACAAAGATGTCAATTTCACTCTTACGGATTCTACAAAGAAAATAATGCGGATACTTGCCGTAGAGGGATATACAATTCAATCTAAACCCCGCCAATCGGCAACATCTGTTCAGGCGGTAATGCTGAAATTTCCAGAATTGCCTTTTGAACTGGGTCTTTCAGGAAGAAAAACTCAAAAACTTGCAATCAGATTGGAAGTTGATATCAATCCACCCGCTGGTGCAGGGACCGAAATCACTATCATTCGGAAATTTCAGTTACTTCGACTGCAGCACCTGGACAAATCATCGCTGCTGGCAGGAAAGATACATGCTGTTCTTATGCGTGGTCACACGAAAGGCAGAGATCTCTATGACCTTGCATGGTATCTTGGTAACCGGGAGTGGCCTGAAGCTAACATGACTATGCTCAAGAATGCCCTGAAGCAAAGTGGCTGGACGCAGGAAAGAATAAACTCAATGAATTTGTACAAAGAACTGGAAAGTCGGTTTGATGATCTCGACTGGGAGTTTGTCAGGCGAGATCTGCAACCGTTTATTGAAAGACCTGCAGAGCTTAGTATTTTAAACAGAAAAGACATGACGATTCTGCTGAAAAGCCTTACCTGACAGGCTGGCTACAATGAAGAGGTCAGGAAGGTGGCTACGGTGAGGCCACTGATAACATCAGCAGTACACGAAAGG
>JAOZRM010000355.1 GCA_029940175.1 Candidatus Sabulitectum sp.
TCTCCGCATACATAAAACGCGGAGGACCCATTTCATCCGATTGACCCATATCAGCAAGCTCATCGCTCTGATCAATGGTCAGGGCTTCATCAAGCCCTTCAGTGTCGTCACTGAGTGACAGCGTAATATCAAGCTCTTCAATTATTTCTTCTGTTTCATCCTGCAATTCTTCCTGCTCTTCTTCAACTTCCTCTTCCTGTTCTTCAACGTCATCGTCAAAGGCGATGTCAGCCTCTACAGCTTCCATCTGGGAATCTGAAGTTCGAGTAGACAGCCTGCCCAGTTCACTGGCAGGAATAAACTCGAAGAAGATGATCAGAAACGCAAGCGCAACAACGATGCCCCATTCAAACCCGAGTGCAGCTTTTTTTCTACTCTCTATATTGGCGTTTGTAGACATCTCACCTCCTTCTAGTTCCCTGTGCTCAATTCCTGAGCGTTAAACTGAATACTGTACAATTCCTCGAATCGAAGGGCCGCAAAAAGATCAACCATTACCCTCATTGGGACACGAGTATCCGCATTGAGAACTATGACATCAAGGTGCTTGTTTTGTTCACGCCAGAATTTGTCAGCAAGGCCCTTAAGCTGTACTGCGACCTGATCCATAGGCAGATCATAGTCACCTATTCTTGCAACAACATCACTCTGACTGTCTCCGGGGGTTATCTGTTTGATCCAGACGGCCACCATAAGGTTCTCCTTGCCCAGCTCACTCATCACCTGAGGGTGAGCCTGGGGAAAGCGAATCCTGAGACCACTGTCATCCTTGAAAATGGTTGTGGCCATAAAGAAGACAAGAAGCAGGAAAACGATATCCGACATTGTGCTGGATCCTATCGCACTGCCTACCTTCATTCGTCTTTTAAACTTCATTACACACCACCTCCAAGTCTCTCCTGGATCGTAATTCCTGTACGGCTGACACCGTTACGCCTGATAACATCAAGCGCTGTAATCATGCCGTCGTAATCACAATCGGGAAAGAACTTGAGAATAACAACAAGCTCACTCTCTCTCACGGCTGAAGCAATATCTCCCTGTCTTGCATCTGCAAGAACAAGAGTATCGCCAAAAGCCACTTCTCCAAAGTTGGGATCGATGATAACCGGAGCATCTGCACCCATGATCTCCCGGATAAGACCGGAACGAACCACGGGAGTGAGATTCTCTGCCTGAATCGCCGAAGTTAAGCTGGAATAGGTACCTGACGGTACTCCCTTTGCAACCTCGAGGTTATTCAGAAGTCTTGTGGAAGTAGCTTCCACAGTTTCTGCTCTCTGGGATGCAAGGGTCATAATTCCTTCTTGAAGCAACGGATCATCAAGGGCTACATCCTCACCGGCTCTGGCCCTTTGCAGTGGCCCACCCGGGGGAGCCTGGTCTATAAGAGCTACATAGCTCCCGAGACCCCACTGTTTAATGGTCATTACCAGCCGGTTAGTCTCATCGATCACCACCTCTTCAGTTTGCTCATCGGGCTTTTTTGGCAGCTGATAGCTGATACCCTTCTGAACATCAAAGGTGGTTGTCACTAGGAAGAAGATCAGCAGCAGGAATGCAATATCGGACATGGACGAATCAGAAAATTCGCCTGTTGCCCGTGGTTTTTCATTGCGCATTCTTGCTCCTTATCACAACTGCTTGAGATGTTCCATGTCGGCAAGCTGATCAACAAG
>JAOZRM010000181.1 GCA_029940175.1 Candidatus Sabulitectum sp.
CAAGAAGCTGTATTCAGCGCAGCTGAATTTTGACTTTGACTTTTAGATACCCCGCGCTTGCGGCGGTCGGAGGTTTCATTTTGTCTTTTAGATCAGCATCAGGTGTGTTCTTTCAGGATTACGCGAAGTATCATCTTGCTGTAAGTGCTAAAAAAAAACTTTGAGATATCCTGTACAAATCAACATTCAAAAGGCAGGTGTTGAACCCCGGTCCGACACAATCTTTCGGCATTGACCACTGGCAGAGAATATTCTATCATCTTCGAATAATACTTTCCTAGATATTGTCGGTATAGCAGGAAGAGGTGTCTGTTCCAGAATGGAAATACCATCTTTGTCTACATTAAGGGAATCCAAAAAAACACTCGCCCTGATGGGTGCTATATGCGTTTCTTTTCTTGTTCTTGTCTGGCTTTTTATTCCAGGCATTTCAAGTCAGGCAGATGAGTCCTTTCTTACCCCCGAGGAAAGAGCCTGGCTGGATGAGAACCCGGACAAATTAACACTTTTCTACAATCCTGATTTCCCACCAATAGAATTTGCCGGTGTGAACGGTGAATTCACCGGGCTGGGAGCGGATGTAATCATTGCTGTGGAAGAACGACTCGGAATTCAATTTGTTAAGCAATCCTGTGAAGACTGGAACATGCATCTTCAAGCTCTTGAAGAGGGAGAATGTGCCGTTGCACCAACCATTGTTCGCACTGATGAGAGGGAAAACTATTCTTTCTTCACTGTACCGTATGCTCGAGTACCCGTTGTTATCATTACAACCGGTTCCCATAATGGATCGTATACATTTGATAGTCTGGCTGGGCTGAAGGTAGCAGTTGTTTCCGGGTATGCTTCAGAAGATTATGTAAGAGAATCTGTAGATGGCTCTTTGGCTGTTTTTCCCATGTGGAATGTTCCCGAGGCATTGCATGCAGTTGCCTTTGGTGAAATGGATGCATTCGTGGGAAACTTGGCAGTTGCAGCTTATTATGCGAATCAGGAAGGGTTGTCCAACCTCCGTGTAGCAGGCGCTACAGAACACTTTTTTGAATGGAGCATCGGAGTAAGCAGAGAATATCCTCTTCTTTTCAGTGCAGTACAGAAAGCTCTTGATAGCATTTCTGATGAGCAACTGAGCTCTTTCCATGACAAGTGGATTTCTATGCAGTCCAGTCATGGCTTTAGCCCCCGTCTGCTTCAAACTCTTCGAATAACTACGCTTTTCGTGGCGGTTCTGCTTGTTTCATTGTTTATTATCACACTGTATCTGAAGAAACGACTGAACGAAAAGATAAGCAGTCTCGAGAATGCTCAGGTAACACTGATGGAGCAATCAAACAGATTGCAGCACTCCGAAAAAATGGAAGCTCTCGGTACCCTCTCTGGTGGCATAGCCCACGATTTCAATAACATCCTTCAAGTTATTGCGGGATACGCACAATTACTTCAGGATAGGAATCTTCAGTCTGATACCAACCTTGAGGAGCTGGAGCACATAGTTGGAGCAAGCAGGAGGGCGGCAGCCCTGATTGCCAAACTTATGGCTTTCAGCAGGAATATTAAAGTTGAAAAGGTTGCAACAGATATCAATAGTGAAGTGACGAATGCAGTTGACATACTGAAGCATTCCATCCCGCGAATGATTGAGATAAAACTGAATTTTGAAGAAGACCTGATGCCGGTACTTGCAGACCCGATTCACCTGGAACAGATCATCTTCAATCTTGCAAACAACGCAGTCGATGCAATGCCGGATGGAGGTGAGCTTACTATTTCCACCTTCAAAACCATTCTGGATAACCATATTCTGCCCGAAACAGGTGAAGAGATATCCGGCTCATTTGTAACTCTTTCGGTAGAGGATACCGGTTGCGGAATGAGCAAAAAACTGCAGAAAAAAATATTTACTCCATTTTTCACTACCAAAGAGCAAGGCAAAGGAACAGGTCTTGGCCTGGCCTCTGTGTATGGAATTGTTAAGAGCCTTCAAGGTATTATTAACTGCACAAGTTTGGAGGGTGTAGGAACAACCTTTCAGATACTTCTACCGGCTGCATCAGATGAACAATTGCCTCGACCTCATGCGCAGGCCCTCGAGCCAAAGTCTTCGGAGGGCGGGGAAACCATTCTTGTGGTAGACGATGAACCGTTAATACGTCAGCAGTCAAAAGAGTTTCTGGAGTTGCTTGGATACGTTGTATGCACCGCTGAAACCGGTGAGGAGGCGCTGGAAGTCTTCTCGGGTCTAAAAAAAGTTGATCTTGTTCTCCTGGATCTCAACATGCCGGGAATGGGCGGATACAGATGTCTTCAGGAACTGCTCCAACTCGATCCATCTGCAAAAATACTCATACTCAGCGGCCATTCAGAGTTCGATTTGAATAGAGATAAACTTACAGAGAAAGCCATGGGATTTGTCCGTAAGCCTTACCGTCTCAATGAACTCGCATTAAAAATGAGAGAGGCTCTCTCTTCTCCCTCCAGTAAAGATGAAGCTATACACTAGAATACTTTTTCCATCAGTTCGATTTATTGAATTTCAAGCGAGCGTATCTTATCTCAGGAAGAAACAGGGCAATCCTTATGGGAATCCCCTGTATTGGTTCTGTTTAATTTGTCTTTTAGATTAGCATCATGAAACACAAACCGGATAAAAGAAAAATAATGATTGGCAGAGCGGTATCGCTTGTATGGAAAAGCAGCAGGGGTTTAACCGTTGCCAATTTGATCCTCACAATAATTCAGGGATTGCTTCCTCTGATCCCTCTGTACCTGATGAAACTGCTCATAGATTCCATAGAATCTGCCATCAACGGTGATGCCTCTTCATTCCACAGCATAGCCATTCTTATTGCGATAATGGGCGGTGTTGCTCTGTTGTCTGTACTTGTAAAATCAGTAGCAGGTATCGTTGAGCAAACCCAGGCAAGGGTTGTTACAGATTACATGCAGGATATTCTTCACAAAAAATCCATCGAAGTGGATCTGGCTTACTATGAGGATCCAAAGTTTTATGACACAATGCACAGAGCTCAGGGAGAAGCTCCCTACAGACCCACAAGTATTGTGAACGGTTTGATCCGCACGGTTCAGAGTAGCATTTCACTCATTGCGATGGTTGGCCTGCTTCTCTCTTTCCACTGGATCGTAGCTGTGGTTCTTATTGCCGCAGCCCTGCCGGGAGTGTTTGTAAAGCTCAAGTTCTCAAAAGTCAACTGGAAATGGCAGCGGAAGAGAACAGAGACCGAGCGCAAGGCCTGGTACAAGCACTGGCTGTTAACGTCCGTGAGCCATGCCAAGGAACTTCGATTGTTCGGACTGGGAGAGCACTTCAGAGTGATGTACCTGAATCTTAGAGCAATCCTGAGAAAGGAGGTTCTGGGCATTGCAAAGAGAAGAGCTGCCTCGGATTTTGGCACTCAGGCTGTTGCAACCCTTCTTATTTACGGCTCACTTGCTTTTATTGCAAAACAGGCTTATTCGGGTTTGATCACAATAGGCGGCATGGTGATGTATTTTCAGGCTTTCCAGAGAGGGCTTGGATTCCTAAAGGGTCTTCTGGGCAGTCTTGCAGGCCTTTATGAAGGCAATTTATTCCTTTCAAATCTCTTCGATTTTCTTGACATAAAGCCATCAGTAATCGACCCGGACAGCCCAGTGCCCTTTCCAGAGCGGATCAGTGAGGGAATCGTTTTTGATCATGTGGATTTCAATTATTCCTCAAGTAGCAAAAAGGCTCTTGATGATATTTCTCTAACAATCAACCCCGGCGAGATGCTTGCACTGGTGGGAGAGAATGGTTCAGGCAAAACAACCTTCATTAAACTTCTCTGCCGCCTTTACGATCCGGTTTCAGGCAGCATCAGCGTTGACGGCGCGTCTGTTGTAGACTTCGCAGTGGATGATCACCGAAGTCACATCAGTGTCATCTTTCAGGATTATGCCAAGTACCACCTTTCAGTGAAAGACAATATCAGTCTTGGTGATATAAATAATTCACCGGATGAATCCCGCATTCACAAGGCGGCAGAGGCTGCCGGTGCACAGGCAGTGATTGAGAATCTGCCGGATGGTTACGACACCGTACTTGGCAGGTCATTCAAGAACGGCAAGGAGCTATCCATAGGAGAGTGGCAGAAGATAGCTCTTGCCAGAGCCTTCATCCGGGATGCTCCTATCGTGATTCTGGACGAACCCACCAGCGCATTGGATGCAAAAGCGGAAAAAGCAGTGTTTGAGAAATTCAGAGAACTGGTTGCGGGAAAGACTTCAATAATAATCTCTCACAGATTCTCCACGGTAAGAATGGCAGACAGAATAGCAGTGATGGAGAACGGAAGGATTGTTGAACACGGTACCCATGATGAACTCATGGCAGAACAAGGGCTGTACAATGAGATGTACACTATTCAGGCCAGCGCCTACAGCTGAGCATAATTCTCTTGCTTTACAGGGTTCCGCTCACTGAGGCTACAACAAAAGAGCCTTGGCTGGTAGCTCTTTTGAAAACATCTCCATCTTTGAAAATGGTAACTGTGACTGAACCGGTCTCCCCCTGGTTCTGTGCACTCAAGTAAACATAGTCTTCCGGATCACCTGAAAACGATGTGGACCAGGGCAATGGAACATCTGTTACCTGAGAGATTCCACCACTGTCATTCTGATAGGTGACATTAACAAACTCTGCGCTGCCGGTAACTTCGTATCTGACTTGAATTGACGTGTCAAAGGGGTTGGAGCAAGCCAATACAAGTGACAGAATAACCACTGTTAGAACAATTCTCATAAAAAACCTCCGCCTGATTATACTGCTGCTCTCCTCCTGTGTATATATGTGAGATACAACACAAATTCAGATTCAACAGGAGAGGGTAATAATACACATGAAAACTGTTCTCGTGCTGATTACTTTAGTCTGCTTATCAGCACCTTTGCATGGTCAGACATATTACAGATATCTTGATCTTACTCCGACGATGGAACTACTGCCCAGGACCGAAGTTGACCCTCTGCTGGTTGCTGATCTGATTTGTTTCAGGCTGACTGCTTCAGGAGACACTCTTGAAATTGTCAAACTGGATCGGGGGGAACCAACATCTGTGTACAACTTTCCCGGGGGATTCCTGGTGGGAACTGCCGATTCTGCTGTTACCTGGATAGGGCTGTTGAACTCATCCTCCGGCTACTGCATGAAAATGAATGAGCTGGGTCTGCCTGTTCTGCTATCCAGACTTCAAGGTGATCCATTCCTGGAATGGGTATGGGAAGATGATTCAACAGTTACTGCTTACTCTCTTGACTCGGCCGGCAACCGAATTGATATCGATCTGCTGCCGAACTACACAGGCAGTGTCATGAGACTGGATGATCAGGGCGATCTTCATTACTTCAAATATGAAACCCTTTCCGCAGCTGCCTGGCAATACACATTGAACAACAGTCACAGAGCTGTTTCCAAACGGGCTGTAAATGAACTGGGCGAGATTGTTCCCACATCAGATGGTGTGGCGGTAACCAGGTACTATTACGATAGTGCAGAAAACCTTACCTCAACAAGGCTGCTTGATATCAGAGGTAACCTGCTACCTGGCGACTATGCAGCAGCTGTGACCGGAAACTTTGCCTTTGATCAGAACGGTGTTGTGGTCAATGAGGTGAAGGTTGCCTTTACAGAGCAGCTTTTTGATGAGAATTCTCTGTACATTACAGAGAGACATTACGGTACAGATGGCAATCTTATTGAAAATTCCTTTGGAGTGGCTTCTGTTGAAATACAAAGAGATGTTCTTGGCGGAATATCCGAATCTGTATGGCTGGATATTGAGGGAAACAGAACTGAAATTGAAGGCATATCCGTGATTCGGAGAGTGTTCAACGCGCAGGGAAGGGTTATTGAATCATCCTCATACAATGCTGATCTGGAAATCGCAAACTACACAGGGGGTTTCGCCTACACCCGGTTTACCTATGCCTCGGATGGTCAGCCGGAGTTTATCTCATACTACGACCGGGATGGATTGCCTGTTATCAACTCTTCTCTGGGTTGCCATGCAAGGAGCTTTGTGTACGACAATACAGGTGAATGCACCGAACTTCGAG
>JAOZRM010000182.1 GCA_029940175.1 Candidatus Sabulitectum sp.
TTCAGATCCCGGATCAATTGACCGGCTGAATTTGATGCTGAAAGTGGTACCTTTATCGCGAATAATATTTATCGTTCCGCCGAGTTGCGTCTTAACCAGACTGCGAACTATCTGCAATCCCAGGGTTTTAGCACCCATAATATCCATCTCCCCAGGCATCCCCACCCCGTCGTCTGCTACCATAAGTTCTACAATATTATCAGAAAGCTCTCTAATAGTAATTTGAATCAAACCCTTTCGTTCTTCCGGAAAGGCATGCTTGAATGCATTGGTTACCAGTTCATTGATTATAAGGCCAATGGGGATTGCGTCAGAGATGGTAAGCACCAGATCGTGAGCATCAATGCTGTATCGAATATTCTCTTCCTCTGAAGAATACAAACTAATGATCTCTCTTAGAACCCCAGTAAGGTACTTGTCCATGGAAATGCGACTCAGGTCACTTGACAGATAAAGAGCCTCATGTACCTGAGATATTGCACTGATGCGTCTCTGGCTCTCTCGAATAGCATCCAGTGCTTTGCCCTGAGACATCCCTCGTGCCTGAAGATTAAGCAGACTTGAGACAACCTGCATGTTGTTCTTTACCCGGTGGTGTATCTCACGAAGAAGCACTTCCTTTTCCCTCAGTGAGATTCGCACCTTCTCTTCCATGCGGACACGCCTGATGGCCTGAGAAAGATCGTTTGCAGCAGTACTGAGAAAAGTCTGTTCTACGTCGTCCCATTCCATGTCAGAGACACAATTGTCGAAACCAATAAAGCCAATAAATTCGTTATCTACCATCAAGGGAATTATCAGAATCGCCAGAATGCCCTGAGGATCTAGAATTTCCCTCTCTATTCCGGGAAAATCAGCGACACGACCGTTTATAAGATCGCCTTTGTGGAGAATATCCCACCACCTTGGAAACCACCTGTCATAGGAGAGATTCTGCAGCAGTGGATTGTCTGTTTCCGGCAGAATACCAGGAGCACACCATTCTGCTTTCTGGCTTAACAACAGCTCTCCCCGGTGTCCGCAATGATTCATAAATATGTAAGTACGGCTGGCCCCAGCAGCCGGCCCGAGACAGTCGATAAATTCCTGGAAGGGAATTGATCCCACAGAAGCAAGCAGAATCTTGGCAGATTCATTCAGACCTTTCAGGTATCGCTCGCGCTTGATAATTTCTTCTTCTGCATGCTTACGCTCTGTAATGTCAATATGGGTTCCCGACATTAGAAGAGGCTTACCATCAGCAGCCCATGTGGACACCCTGCCTCTGTCCTGCACCCAGACCCAATCTCCATTCCTGTGTTTTATTCTGGCCTCAAGCACATAGTACTCAAGTTCACCGCTGAAGTGCTTTTCAAGATTCTCATCCACCTTTGGCAGGTCTTCAGGGTGAACAAATCCGTTCCAGGTGTCCGTGGTGATTGGAGACAGTTCCTTAAGGGTATAACCGATGATCCCGGCCCAGCGCTCATTAACAAGAAGTTCTCCAGTTTGAATATTCCACTCCCATGTACCCACATTGGTTCCGGAGATAATGTCCGACAGTCTTCGCTTCTCTACGGCAAGGGCCTCCTCGGTAAATTTCCTGTGGTTTATATCAAATGCTATCTCTATTCGAACAAGTCTTCCATCAAGCCATGGGATTGCCTGGTCTCTGCATTGATACCATTTCCCGTCAGCGGTATTCCTGAATTCCCAGATCACCGGGTCCACAGGCTTGGAGTTCTGATCAAGAAGCAGGTGGTTTGTGCAGAAGCTGCATGGTTCGGTCTGCCCGGTCTGCAGCGTCTGCCAGCAGATCTTACCGACAACGTCACCAAAAGAATCACGAAGGTATCTGTTAACAAAAAGGATCTCGTGTGTCTGCATATCCGAAACGTACACCATTGCGTCCAGAGAATCCATTACCGCTACAAATCTTGCATGTTCCGCCTTAAGTGTCTCTTCATCCAGTTTGCGCTGGGTTATATCAGTCAGAACAGAAATGAACCCGATTACTTCACCGCTTTCGCTCCGCTTGTAGTTCCAGTCTGTGCGAACATCTACAACTGTACCGTCTTTTTTTGTTGAAGTACCGGACCATGGCTGAGGTTCCGGCTGCTGCTCTATCAGGAACTTGATGTGATCGGAAAGCCTTATTGCCTCATCCTTTTCGAGCAGATCATACATCGATCTGCCGATCAGTTCACCATTCGCGTAACCCAGAAGCTTGTGATAAGCCTGATTCCCGAAAACAATCATTCCGGAAACATCTATTTCCTGAATCCCGCTGGTATTCGTTTCAACAAGAAGCCTGTAGTTTTCTTCGCTTTTCCGCAGCGCTTCCTCCGATTGCTTCCTTAAAGTCTCATCGGAGTAAACTGCCACAACTTCCCCGGAAGGCAGTTTGTAGACAGTGTTCCTCCGCCAGAACGATACTCTGCCATCTTGATAGAGTGACACAGGATGATCTTCAGAAACCCCTGTTTTCCAGACCCGGCGCAATACATCCAAAAGTCCGAATTGCTCTACTCCGGGAAAGACCTCCGTAACTCTGTGTCCCACCACATCTTCTCTGGATATACCTTCCATTTTCTGCCCGGCACTGTTAAGATCCAGGAAAACAAAATCTGTACCATCATCAACAGCTTTGTAAACAGCAACTCCATCGCTGATTTCATCAAACAATGCATGGAAACGCTGTTCACTTTCACTAAGCTTCATTTCCATCTGTCTGCGTTCAGTAACATCCCAGCTGAATTTTGAATAACCGACCATTTCCCCTTTTGAGTTAAAGATTCCCTCAAGTCGGGATTTTATGTGACGAATACCGGAACCTGCACCAGTGTCCAGATCATGTGAATAATCATAATGACCTGTATTGCGAACTATTTCAAGAGCTTTTTCCAGTCTTTCAGGTGCAACATTTAATGACTTGTGGATCTCCATAACGGTTCTACCTGTAACTTGATCAGCCTTGTAGCCATACAACTTTTCAGCAGCGGGATTGAAATAATTAATGCGCAAGTCAAGATCGGTTGTAACAATGACCGTATCGGTGGTGCTGTGAAGAATGTTTTCCAAGAGAGCGGTTTTTTTATCCAGCTCGATTTGGGAATGCTTAAGGTCGGTAATATCTCTGCTGCTTACAACAACTCCGCTAACTTCACCAATTTCGCTGAGGTAAGGCTGATAGGCCACATCCATGTAGCGAAGTCCGAGGTTTGAGAAATCAAACCACTCCTGATATTGAACTCGCTCTCCGGCAAGGCATCTGTCGTACCTTTCCTTTATCTGACCAGCAAAAACATCTTCACCCATAAGTTCAGCAATCGTGTGGCCAACAATCATATCGTCGGTTTTACCATGAGCAGCGAGATACGCTTTGTTTACAGTACGATATACATAATCTGTATCGATGAAAGACATGTGATCGTTGGTTAAAGAGACAAGATGTTTGTACATGTGCAGTTCTTTTTCAGACTGCTCCTTCAGAGGAGCAGGAAGCTCATTTTCCTGTATCATGAATCCAGCACCTCACGTATCTTACGGAGAAGCGACTGAGAACTGTATGGTTTCTGTATAAAATGCAGATCAGAATCGAGAACAAACCCTGTGTGAATGGCATTATGACTGTATCCGCTGCAGAACAGGGTGGGAACATCCGGATGTGTTTCCAGTACTCTGTCATAAACCTCTTTCCCGCCAAGCCCCGGCATAACAACGTCCAGCATGAGGAGGTTGACCTTGTCAGCATGTTTGATGAATAAGCTAAGAGCTTCATTGCCATTCTTTGCATCAATAACTGTGTATCCAGCCATAACAAGAGTCTGTTTTGTGAGGTTCCTGACCATATCATCATCCTCAGCAACAAGAATAGTCTCTGCTCCACCAGTTACAGGACTATCCACCTTGCTCGCTATATCTGCGGCTCTTCTTGCAACTACAGGCAGGTATATCTTAACCACCGTTCCCTTAGCGGGTTCGCTGTAAACCTGAATCTCCCCGTGGTGCTGTTTGACAATGCCATATACTGTAGACATACCCAGCCCGGTTCCCTTCCCAATGGATTTGGTGGTAAAAAATGGGTCAAATATGCCTGCAAGTGTATTCTTATCCATACCGCAACCATCATCCGTAACGCTTAGCAGAACATATCGGCCGGGTTTGGCCCAGGGATGGGTTTTGGCATACTCTGCGTCAATGAGAACATTACCGGTTTCAATTGAGATCCTTCCTCCACCTGCAAGAGCATCGCGGGCATTTACACACAGATTCATAAGGATCTGCTCCATCTGCCCGGAATCAGCCTGGATTGTACCAAGTTCGTGACCAGGAATGAACTCACAATGAATGTGTTCTCCGATCACCCGTCGTATCATCTTCATGAGTTTAGCTGTTACTTCGTTGAGATCAAGATCAACCGGGTTGATTATCTGTCGTCGGCTGAAGGAAAGCAGCTGACTGACAAGTGATTGCGCTCGATCCCCTGCTTTTGCTATTTCCTGGATAAATTCATAAGTCGAATGCTCTTGATTGATTTCAGCCAGGGCCAGTTCCGTGTACCCGTTTATAACCTGGAGAAGGTTGTTGAAATCATGTGCTACCCCACCTGCAAGCTGTCCGACAGCCTCCATCTTCTGTGCCTGTCGCAGTTGTTCCTCAAGCTTGATCTCTACTGTAACATCACGTTTCACAGCAACGTAATTGATAGTTTCTCCCGAAGTACTCCGAACCGGTGAAATGGTAGCTTCTTCTGTGAAAAAAGAGCCGTTCTTCTTTCTGTTGGTAATTCGTCCTGTCCAGTTTTCACCGTTGGTGATAGCTTCCCAAATGTTCCGGAAAAATGAATCATCGTGCTTGCCGCTGGCAAGCATACTGGGATTCCGCCCAATAACTTCATCTCGTGTGTAACCTGTGATCCGTTCAAATGCTGGATTGACATACTCAATCATGCCCTGTGTATCTGTAATAACTATGGTCTCTGCAGCCTGCTCAATAGCCATCATCAACCGCTCTCGTTCAATCTGTGCTTCTTTTCTGTCAGTAATATCCGTTGCGATGTAAATAACAGTGTTTTCCG
Organism: Candidatus Sabulitectum sp.; assembly: GCA_029940175.1. GTDB lineage: Bacteria > Fermentibacterota > Fermentibacteria > Fermentibacterales > JCC-6 > Sabulitectum. Next base: position 5,060 of record JAOZRM010000182.1, read on the forward strand.
TTTTGGGAGTTGCTCTTCCCTCGAACCAGACTGTTCTCTCCCCTATAACGAGAGGGTACTCTATAGAAATGGTTTCATTCTCGTCGATACATCGACGGATAAAGGAAAGAAACTGATCTGCCTCGGCTTTTGGAAATACCTGGTGTAAAGTTTTCCCAATGGAGTTTTCGGCGGAGAGAAACATCAGTTCAGGTGAGGTTGGAGCAATATTGATGTACGTTCCGTCGTAATCCATCTCAAACACAATATCAGTCATAGCATTGAAAAGAGTTCTCATATCAAACTCTGATTTAAGCAGTGCCTCCTGTGCTCTCTTGTGCTCTGTGATGTCACGATCGATCCCAGTAAAGCCTGTTATCTCTCCATTCAGATCGAATAACGGCCGGGCAGAGCTCTCAAACACACGCACTGAACCGTCTTTATGCAGCCAGCGAATTTCAACATTACTCCATCCACGCTTTTCTTTCACAGCACTAAGAACCAGTTCTTTGCCTGATTCCAGATCATCCGGGTGCATGAGCGGAAAAGCTGATTCACCGAGAACTTCATTCACCTCATACCCGAGAAGAGCCTTTATACTAGCGTTTGAGAATGTGTGAGAACCTTCAAGGTCGATGGCCCATACCCAGTCTGCAGTGGATTCCACAAGGCTGCGATAACTCTGCCTGCTCTCCGTGAGTGCCTTTTCGGCTTCCAGCCTCTCAGTCAGGTCCATAATTGAACCAATAAATCCACTATAGATACCAGAATCATCAAAAAGTGGAACACAACTGAAATGAGTTTTTACTGAAGTACCATCTTTTTGAGTGAGCGTTTTATCTCCCGAAATGGTTTTACCGGAATGAAGCAGTGCTAGGTTCGCAGTACTGATTTCATTTGTCTCGACTAGTGGAAAGAGCTTACTAATTGGCATGCCTTCCAATTCAACTTGAGAATAACCGGTTAAAGCAACAACTGCCTGATTCACAAATTTCAATATTCCGTCGGCATTTACTCTGTACATACCGTGTACGGAGTTCTCTGTAAC
>JAOZRM010000024.1:0-415 GCA_029940175.1 Candidatus Sabulitectum sp.
AATCACCATCAGGAGTAGGTATAGTGAATTCTCCACCAAGAACTGCCTGGGGGTAAGATATGACCAGCGGATAAACCAGATCGTTTTCTTCACGCTTGAAGGGGCCATAGTCAATGTTGTTGATCAAAAGCTTCAGATCCCCTGGAACCCCACTCTGGCCCGGGTGGTGTCCCTGGCCTCTGAGCCTGACCTCAGCTCGGAGGTGTAAATCTAATGGCAAATCAATTCACCGCTGCTATTGGGGACCATCCCATTAGCATCGAAACCGGCAAGCTGGCCGGCCAGGCGGGTGGTGCTGTCACCTTGCGTTGTGGCGATACCTTGCTTTTGGCCACGGCCACTATGTCAGAGGAACCCCGCGAAGGGGTAGATTTCTTCCCCCTAACAGTAGACTACGAAGAGAGGCTCTACGCCG
>JAOZRM010000024.1:425-7143 GCA_029940175.1 Candidatus Sabulitectum sp.
TCTCTGGAAAGCCCTGCAGGAAGATCTACAGCTATTGTGGATTTCTTTTTTTCAAATCCTCTGCCCCGACAGTGGGAGCACAGCTTTTTAGGAATAGTTCCTCTTCCTCCACACACATGACACTGATTTACTGTACGAAAACTTCCCAGGAGGGTGTTTCTAATGGAGGAAACCTTGCCCATGCCATTACATTGTTTGCAACTTTCAGTTCCTGAGGCTTTGTCTGCTCCGGTACCGGAACATTCACTGCACGGAGTATTTTTCTCAACCTCTATCTCACGGCGGCCACCAAGTGCTGCTTCTGCCAGATCAAGATCCACTCTTACTGTAACATCCTCACCCTGAATTACTCTTGGGCCGGAACCACCGGATGCAAAACCAAAATTTTCCATGAATGCCCGAAGAGCATCATCCAGACCAAAACCGCTGAAGATGTCATGCATCCCACCCATTCCCTGGGATGACCCCGGATCATCGGTAGTTCCATAGCGGTCATAAGCATCCCTTCTTGAGGGATCACTAAGTACTTCATAAGCTCTTGCAACCTTTTTGAAACGCTCTTCAGCCTGGTGATCACCGGGGTTGCGATCCGGGTGATTTCTCATCGCAGCGGTGCGATAGGCCTTTTTAATATCCTCGGCGGATGCGCTTCGATCAACGCCTAATACTTCATATGGATTCATAGTGTAAAATATAACAACCGAAAGCCCGAATCAACAAAACAGCGCCAGAATATCGCTAGAGGCGTTGCAGAGTTAACAAAACACCGGGGTCCAGTTACTCTTTGCTCTCTCCCTCTTCAATTTTCTCAAATGAACTGAGAAATTCAGATGTGGCACCATCTTCGTCCGATTCGAACACCTCTACAAGTTTTGACACTGAACTGTTAAGATTACGCACTGTGTCGATCGCTTTTTCAAGAGCGAGAGCATCCTCTCCATCACGGATTGCCTTAAGGTTCTTATTTTCGTTATCAAGCTCTTCCCATGATTCCTTGTCCAGTTCCTCGCGGGCGATCTTCAGGGACTTGGAAGCTCTGTAAATTACTTCATCCGCTTCGTTTCTAAGGGCCACAAACTTCATTCTGATCTTGTCTGCGTCAGCATTAGCAGCCGCTTCTCTGCGAAGTCTCTCAATGTCTGATCCGCTGAGACCTCCACTTGGATTAACCTTGATACTCTGTTCCTGCCCTGTGGTAGTATCCCTTGCTGAAACGCTGAGAATACCACTTGCATCAATCTCGAACACAACTTCTATTCGAGGTTCCCCACGCTTCGCAGATGCGATTCCACGCAATTCGAAAGTACCCAGACTTCTGTTGCCGTCAATGATATCTCTCTCACCCTGAGCGACATGAACCCCCACTACAGACTGATTATCGCTTGCCGTAGTGAATATTCTACTATTTCTAGTGGGGACTGGGCTGTTTCTTTGTATTATGGGTGCCATCACACCACCCAGTGTTTCTACGCCAAGAGTTAAGGGAGTAACATCAATCAGAACAAGATCCTTGCGCTGCCCTGTGAGAACAGAGCCTTCCATAGCCGCACCAAGAGCCACCACTTCATCAGGATTCACCGATTGTGCCGGTTTCCTCTGAAAAAACTCTTCCACAAGCTTCTGAACCATTGGAATTCTAGTAGATCCACCAACCAGAACAACGTGATCGATATCCTCGATCTTCATATCAGCGTCCTCAACAGCTGCCTTGCACAGTGGAATAGTCTTCTTAATCAGTTCACTTGCAAGTTCCTCGAAAAGCTTCCTGGTAATGGTGATCTCCAGATGAACCGGACCAGATTCACCTGTGGCTATAAATGGCAGATTGATGTCTGTTTCCATTGTCATGGAAAGCTCACATTTGGCCCGTTCTGCAGCTTCTCTAACCCTCTGGGGAGCAATACTGTCCTGAGTGAGATCAATACCGGTTTCAGACTTGAATTCACTCATTATCCAATGCACAAGTTTTGTGTCTAGATCATCACCGCCCAGATCGGTATCTCCAAGAGTAGCCTTAACCTCAAAAACTCCATCTATCACCTGGAGAACGCTAACATCAAATGTTCCGCCTCCAAAGTCATAAACAACAAGTTTCTTTCTTCCGTCCGGTTCAATAAAAGCCAGTGCAGCTGCTGTAGGCTCATTGAGAACCCGTCTAACTTTAAAACCTGCGATCTTGCCGGCAGCCTTTGTGGCCTGGCGTTGAACTTCATTGAAGTAAGCTGGAACTGTAATTACGGCATCGGTTACTTCCTCGCCAAGAAATTCTTCTGCCGTGAGTTTAAGCTGCTGCAGAATGATTGCTGATATCTCCGGTGGTGTGTAAACACGATCCATGATTCTTACAGCAGCATCACCGTTACTGTTCTCTACTATTTCATAGGAAACATCATCAACATGCTTGGCTACCTCGGCAAAACGCCGTCCCATTAACCGTTTTATACTGTTCACCGTGTTTTTTGGATTTGTTATAGCCTGTCTTCTTGCAACAAGCCCAACAAGCCTCTCTCCCTTTGCAGAGAAAGCCACAACAGAGGGCATAACCCGTGAACCGCTCTTGGACTGAATAACTGTAGGATGTCCACCATCACTGAAAGCGATGCATGAGTTAGTCGTTCCAAGGTCAATTCCAATGGTTCTTCCCATATCTATTCCTCCAGTAATTCACCTGGTATATATACACTCAAATTGATACCCCAACAGCAAATTCATCAGAGTACCAAAAACTGATAATCATCATTGAAATAGTATTGCAAACATCTATCAGTGTCAACCTCACCATTCTATTTCACTGGGCGAGGATATTACTCCTCTCTCACAAATTATTGATGTAATAAACCGAACAGGAGTCACATCAAATGCCGGATTATAAACCATAACTCCCGGAGGAAGCAGTTGTCGATTCCCCATAATAGAAAGCTCTTCTCTGCCTCTTTCCTCTATATCAATAGTGGTACCGTCTGGAGTCAGTGGATCAAATGTAGAAACTGGAGCAACAATGTAAAATGGTACTCCTGCCTCAAAAGCAGCGAGAGCAAGAGGATAGGTACCTATCTTATTTGCGGAATCACCATTCATGGCCACTCTGTCCGCTCCTGTTATCACTGCGTCAACAGCTCCTGAAAGAAGTAATGAAGCAGCAGCAGAATCCGGGAGAACTTTAACAGGTATTCCGGCTTTCTGTAATTCCCAGGATGTAAGTCGTGCTCCCTGAAGAAGAGGTCTTGTCTCGTCGGCATAGACACCGGAGAGAATTCCCCTTGAATGAGCCTCATACATCACAGACAGAGCAGTACCTAAACCGGCCGTTGCCAGCCCGCCTGCATTGCAGTGGGTGAGAACTGTACAACCTTTGGGAAGCAGATCAGCACCAAACCGGCCCATGGCCCGGCTTGCCTCCAGATCTTCCTCAAACAGTCTGTGAGCACTGTTCAGAAGACGATGAACAGCAACATCCCTTGAAGGTGATGACAAAAGAATCTTTCTCTGAATATCCAGACAGTGGAAAAGATTCACTGCTGTGGGTCTTGTAGAGGCCAGTGTATCAAGCAGATCACAGCAGTTTTCAGAAAAATCCTTCGACTGGGGAGTTTCCATTGCAGCAATAACTGCACCGTACGCTGCGGCAATACCAATTGCCGGTGCCCCTCTTACCGCAAGAGTCTTGATTGCCACTGCAAGCTCTGCTGTGGATCTGCAATCAATATAGATCTCCTCTGCAGGCAAAGCCCTCTGATCAAGTAAGCGCAGCGCGTTATCACGCCATTGAAGGGTGGGGACCGGCTTCACAAAACACCCCCGCCATCCAGTATGTTGAAGCAGATCTCTGCGATATCCGAAGGTTCCATGAGTCGTCCGTCACCGGTGGTTCCACAGGCAAGTTTGCCTGACACCGGTCCTGCAAATCTGATTCCTCGGGAGGACAGGATAGATGCATTTGATTGAACAGCAGGATTATTCCACATTCGTGTGTTCATTGCCGGGGCTATCAATACCGGAGAAGAACAAGCGAGAAAAGCAGAAGTAAGCAGGTCATCACCCAGACCAAGTGCAGCTCTTGCTATGAAATGAGCAGTAGCAGGGGCTACTATCATCAGATCCAGGTTATCGGTAAGGGTTATGTGAGGAATAGATACAGCAGGCTGAGATGAAAACAAGTCTGTATAACAGGGCATTCCGGATACTGCTGAGAACTGCACGGGAGTTACAAATTCGGTTGCCGCCTCTGTAAGTATGCAGTTTACAGTATGCCCGGATTTTCTAAGCAGTGAAGCAAGACTCACTGCTTTAAAAGCAGCCGCTCCACCTGTTACTCCCAAAAGAATTTCAGCCATCAGAGAAACTCCTCTCTGTTTTTTCGTCCGATCTCGTTTATGCCCAGCAGGGTAAGTTCAGGGCAGATATTGAATTTGCTTCTGCATTTGCCTCCCATGGCTTTTCCCCACCCGCCGGTGGCCCAAAGCTCAGGAGTTGAGTCGAATTCTGATGAAATAAGATCAATAATATGGTCAGCAGCACCAACGGCACTGAAAAGAACACCGGATCGAATTGCTTCTGCTGTGGTTCTTCCCACAACATGGTCCGGGAATACAAGATCGATGGGATTCAATCTCTCTGCTTTCTTGAACAGCTCTCCTGCGGAAGTTCCAACACCAGGACTGATGGCACCTCCAAGATACCTGCCACTGTCATTGATAACATCGAACGTAGTTGCTGTACCAAAATCAGCCACAATTGCCGGAAGTCTACCGCACATAATTGCAGCCACTGCGTTTGCCAGTCTGTCTGGACCTATTTCATGGGGGTACTTGTAACCCAGCTCAATACCGGCTGTTGAGCATGATACATCCACCGGCTTAAGTTCCAGCCATCTCTCGCACATATTAACAACAGTGTGACGCACCTGGGGAACCACACAGGCAAATGCCACATCGTCCGGTGCAAAAAACCCTGCACTTTTCAGCAGAGCCTCTGTGAGCACCCTGAGTTCATCTGCTGTCCATCTCTGAGTTCTGATCCTCCACTGTCCGAGAAGCTTGCTTTGCTCAAAAAGAGCAAGTGCAGTTTTAGTATTTCCAATATCAATTGCCAGTCTTCTCATACAGGCTCCTTAATTACTTCATAATGCCAGTCAAGACCAATGTCAGATGATCTAACTGAATGTGTAAGCATACCTACTGAAATACCATTCACACCGGTTTCAGCAACATCTCTCACTGTCTCCAGCGTAATTCCTCCGGAGGCTTCAAGATAAATACCTGAGTTCCCTGCAATCAAAACAGCTTCCTTAAGACGATCAGCAGACATGTTGTCAAGCAGTATTCTGTCTGGAGCAAGGGGAATTACAGCTCGAAGTTGTTCCAGAGAATCTACTTCCACTTCAATTGGTACTCCTTCGTTCCGCAATCTGCGAATTACAGGAAGGAGATTGTCCACCCCGCCAATTGCAGCCAGATGGTTGTCTTTGAGCATGGCCATATCGGCTAGAGAAAACCGGTGGTTTACACCGCCTCCCATCCGAACAGCATACTTTTCAAGAGCTCTCATACCGGGAGTGGTCTTTCGGGTATCAAGTATTTCCACACCGGTTCCCCTGCAGATATGAACAAACTCAGAAGTAACTGATGCAATACCGCAAAGGCGCCCGAGTATGTTCAGAAAAACCCTTTCTCCTCGAAGAATTGCAGCAGCAGGCCCCTGAATACTGGCCATCCGGTCACCTGAACATATGCTCTGCCCCTCTGAAACAAAAATATCCACTTGAACTTCTCCCGGCAGCATGAAAAAAACAGTGGAAGCCAGATCAAGACCGGCCACCACAATATCTTCCCGGGAATTCACAAGACATTCAACCTGTAGATCACCATGGCCTTCCAGTGCTCCAGAGGCTGCGTCATGAAGCGCCTTGTCTTCAATAAGAGCATTTTCTATCAAACCTTTCACTACAGCAAAAGGATCTTTCCAGTCAATTGTATTCATCAAAATCCCCCTGAGAAAACACTATTATCAAAAACGATGATGCCATTTTTCATGGTAGCTTCCACTGTAATACCATCGAGCTCGTCAAACAAATTTCCGGAAAGAAAAACAATATCCGCAGTTCTCCCCGGAGCAAGAGGAGCAGCCAGATGCTTCAGCCCGGAGATTGAAGCAGCATCCAGAGTATACGCTAAAAGAGCTTCCTCCATGAAAAGAGACTGGCTACTGCTCCGGTGATGGACTGCTCCTCTCAGCCCGTAGAGTGGGTCGAGAGGCATACAATCGCTTCCGAAACCAAGTTGAAAACCGGAGTCAATGACAGTTCTGAAAGGATTGAGCAACATGGTTTGACCAGGGGGAAGAATTCTGTCATACATCCCCTCTCTCCGCTGCCACCTCTCCACAAAATTGGGCTGCATACTGAAAATGTGAAACTCCGGATCCCAGGTTCCAGGCCAGGCACTTATGAGATCCTCGGCGTGCTCGATACGCACCTTGAACCCGTGACCAAGAATTCCGAAAGCAGAGTTTGACACTCTGTCCAGCTGCTGAAGAGCTTTTCCTCCAATGGCATGCACTGCAATAGAAAACCCCGCTCTGCCACACCGAAGAAGCAGGGAAAGCAGTTGGTCATCAGAGTAAAACAGATCGCCTGCAGATCCATCGCGATAAGTACCATGAAGAGCTGCATTTCCAGCGCCGAAAGACCCGTCCAGAAAGAGCTTCACTACTTTAAAAG
>JAOZRM010000024.1:7153-20523 GCA_029940175.1 Candidatus Sabulitectum sp.
CAAACAGCTCTTCCACATCATCAAGTATTATTCCATAAGAAACATCAAGTTTGTGAGGAAAATTCATAGCCAGCTTTGCTGTATTAATTGACTCGAAAGTATTTACAGCGGTAATTCCTTTACTGAAGATCTTTGATTCTACTCTGGAGAATGCATCAAGCAGTACTTGTTCTGGCAGCGGAAATAAAAGCTCAAAGTTCATTACAGGCCACTCTTTCAGAACACCTGATACTCTGTTAACGCCTGGTACCCGGGGATTCAGCAGCTGAAGCATGGCAGAGTTCACCAGAGCAGTATGCCCGCAAACACGGCGTAAAAACACTGGTACGTCACCTGTTACCTGATCAAGCTCTGCCAGTGAAGGTAACTTAGGATTGATCCACTCACTTTCATCATAGGATTCACCTCGAACGATAAAAACTCTCCTGAAGATCTGATATCAGATAGATCAAGTGAAGCTTCCTTTACCACCATCCACGTGTAATGAACATGAGCATCAACAAAAGAAGGCATGGCAAAGTTATAGTCACAAGCACACGATGACGAACAATTCTCAATGCTGGATATTTCCCCTGAATCATCAACATGAATCACAACATCTGAAAGACAGGGCCCCTGCCCTGTCCAGAGTGAACGACAACTAACGGTTGGCATTTCGAGTATCCTGAATGTACTTGATCATCAGATCGATGATATAGCTCTTAACCTCGAATTTAAAATATGTGTGATTACCACGACGTTCAATCTTGCTTACCCTGCCCCTTATCTCAGCCTCAACTATACCAAGGGGCGGTGTAGGACCCTCGGCAAACTCACTGCTGTCGTGATTAGGGTCCTTGATCTCTCTTGCTTCGATCTCGGTGGGATTGCTGTAGCTGAACCATCTCTTAAGAAGAATGTAGCTGCCACCCAGAATCGCTGATCGTGAAGGAAAGTGAACATCAATAATGGTTGTGTTAACAACCTGTTTTCTGTCGTTTCTAAAAAGAATTGCCTGGTTTCTGCCATTGCCCTTTGCGTTGTACAATGCCCGGTCTGAAGAAACAAGAAGCTCAGACCCCACAACGGTGTCAGTTGAAGCAACCCCGAGAGATATCCGGACGGAAAGCGGCAGTTCCTCACCGTCAACCATTGCCAGTACCTCTGAATTCTCTATTAGAAGGCAGATTCTCTCAGCTGTAGCAAGCCCTTCAGAGCCGGTAGTGTTAAGCATTAATACGGTTATTTCCTCTCCACCGTACCTGTACGCCTCACCTCGAAACTTAACTGCTCTTCTGATAAGTGATGATACATGATGAAGAACCAGATCGCCGATATCATGACCGTACTTGTCATTGAATATTTTAAAATGGTCGATGTCGATCATTATGGAGCACATAGGAAGCCCTGATGTTCCCATGGATCTTAGAAGCAGTGGAAGATCGTGGTCCAGCATCTTCCTTGGAGGAAGCCCTGTAACCGTATCCAGTTCAACCATTCTAGGAAAGGAAACAGTATCCATAAACCCCTCCAGATACACTTTGATTGTGCCTATAATAACCGATAGGAGATAAGCTCAACAGGTGGATGTTGACCCGCTGAGTACAAATGGGTAGAGTCTCACAGGAAACAAACCTGGAGAGGAGTGCTGTTTTGAGAAAAGAACCGATTGTTTTCGCTGTATTCCTGGTGATACTTGCATGCATCGGATGGAACAGTGAGCAAAAGGAAGTGCTTGATAGTTACAACACCCTGATGGAAAATGCTACTGAGGAAAACTGGCACGGTCTTTCAAGGGGTCTGTCGAATGATACAAAACTGCTTCTGGATGAAATAGCAGTGATCTACACAGAAACAGGTGTTCCTTTCGATAATCAGGGGGAAAAGCTTCTGGCTTCACTTGTATCAGATACAGATCTTCTTGCATTCTCAGAAACAGTGGTATCAATTGATTTCAGAAATGAAAAAGCTTATCTGCTCTCCGGTCAGGGTGCTCAGGTAAGATCATACCAGTTCGTCAGGGAAAATCAGAAGTGGAAACTGAATCTTGTTCCTGTCTTGAATGAATTTATCAGTGACATAATGGCTGGAGTCCCGGAAACCGATACTGGTTCATCAGAGGAAACAGCTCCTACCTACATTTCTTCAGGCACCGGCAACTGTGAATTTGCACTGAGAAACGATCTTGAGCACCTTTCTATCTGGAGTGTCTACTGTTCTTCGAGTAACAGTGATTCCTGGGGGGATGACTGGCTTGGGTCCAGCATTCTCGGCAGCGGAGCAGAAATGGGGATATGGCTTGACCAGGATGTTTACGATATACGACTGATTGATTCAGACGAAAACACCTACACCTTGTGGCAGGTTGAACTGAATGACCAGGGTGTATTCTGGCAGGTAACTGAACTGGATCGCGATGAAGCGAACTAGGTATCTGGTTGTAATCGCCTTGATCGTCATTGCGGTCCTGATAGCGATAATCTACAAACCAGAAGATACACAGATCCTGGAAACACAACTTTCGATTAAAAACGTCATTCAGGACATTACATTGGCAGAAATCTATGTGGGAAATGGCACTTCCAGCTCTCTGGAGCAGCTTCTCGGGCCAGACGAGATTGTCCTGCTCACCGTTCCACGAAGCAATTCAACCATAAGAGCGGTAGACACAGAGGGTGGTGTTTACAACACAGCAGTCACAATTACCGATTCAACTGAAGCCCTGCAAATAGATGTATCAATCACGGATCGTACGGTTTTTGAAGAAACCATTGAATCCGGTGGCGAGTACTGGTCCGGTTCAGGGGCCAGCACAATAAGAATTACGAATGGGCTGGGAGAAAGGGATATCTACTGGCTTCATGTTACCAGACAGGAAGAGGACACTGAGAGCAGTCCAGACAGACTTGGTGCATTTATACTATTCCCGGGCAGAACGATTAATGTCAGAGTTGATTACGACAATTACATCCTCAAAGCAGAAGACAACGATGACAACCAGTACTCCAGGGGAATTTTTCCCATTTCTCCAGACACACAGAACTACAGCTGGCAGATCACAAGAGATGACCGCCTGTCTCCACCAGCAGAGTCCGGTACCGGTAAAAGTAAATTGGTTCTATGCAATGCCCTGGATGACTGGGTTATTACAGGTGTTTACAGCAGGGTTTCATCCCACGACCAGTGGGGATCGAATCACCTTGTTGCGCGGGGCATTAATCCGAAAGAGGAGTTTTCTCTATTGCTGGACCCGGGTATTTATGACATCAGAGTGGTGGACGAAGACAACGACACATACACACGACTGACAGTAACTGTACCTGAAGAAGAAAGCCGCTGGGACGTAACGATGAACGATCTTGATCGATTCATCCCCTGATCCAGAGTAAGCAGTCCGCATTTTGAGTGACTTTTCACAGTTCAACTCGACTTTACCCACCCCTGCCTCTGCCTTATCTTACATGTGCTTAAACTGAAGCAGTTTCAATAGTTGATTCTGCATTTTTAAATGGAGGGGAAAATGAAGAAGATCACAGCACTGCTTACAGCGGTACTAATAGCATCTGTTATATCCGGCTGCGGCGGCAATGTCCCGGTAAAAATAACAAATGACCTGGGAGCCTGGGACATTGCAGAGGTATGGATCGATCCTGCCGAGAACAGCGACTGGAGTAGTAACCGTATCAGCGAAGTGCTTGAGCCCGGGGATGATATCTCCATCGGCATCGCTGCCGGTACTTATGACATAATGCTTGTGGATGAAGATGGAGATTCCTATACCCGCTGGGATGTGGAAATCTCTTCAGGTGGATATGACTGGGCAGTTACATTGTCTGATATGGACTAATTTCTGCTGGTAATTGATCCGGAGCAGAGAGGGGATGTTCACCATCCCCTTTTCTCTCGGTCTTTACTCAGCCTTGTTGTTCTCGTATTGTCGCTTGTCCGGTAAGAAAAACAAAAAACTAAAGGGAGGGATAATGAAGAAATTACATTTACTCATGGCACTAGCGCTTCTGCCTGTGCTTTTCTTTGCTTGCGGCGGTGGTGAAGCACCTGTAGAGGAGACACCAGAAGTTGTTGAAGTAGAAGAAGTTGAGATTGAAGTGGTTATCATCAACGATCTTGGTGATTGGGATATTGCAGAGATCTGGGTCGATCCTTCCGACGGTGCCTGGTCTGATAATCTCATTGATGAAGTACTTGCTCCCGGAGCTGAATTTTCTGTAATCCTCGAAGAGGCTGGCAGTTACGACATCTGGATCACCGACGAAGACGGCGACACGTACACCAGGTACGGTATCGAGATCGATGCTCACGGTTACGAATGGGCTGTAAACCTTGATGACGGTGACTGGAACACCAGTGGTGAGGACGTAACCGTAACAATCAACAACGAACTTGGCAGCTGGACCCTCTGGTATGCTTATGTCTGCCTTTCTGAGGACGAGGACTGGGGCGATGATCGTTTCGGTTCAGAGCTTCTTGAGCCTGGCCAGTCAATCTCGTTTGATGTAGCGTCCGGCAATTACTACGACTTCCGCTGCATTGATGAAGATGACGATGAGTACATCCTTCTTGATGTATGGGTTGGCGATGATGGCTTTGTCTGGGACGTTGTTCTCGACGACATGGACAACTCTTTTGCAGAGGTAAGCATGGACGGCGATGCTCCCATTACCATCTACAACGGACTTGGCGACTGGACAATCTGGTACGTATACGGTGATCCCAGCGATGGCGCATGGGGCGAAGACCGCCTTGGTTCCGAGCTGCTCGCAGCTGGTGAAGAATTCACATTCTACGTTCCAGCCGGTGTAAGCTATGACTTCAAGGTTGAGGACGAAGACGGCGACACATACACCCTCTGGGGTATTGATATAGACGAGAATGGCTTCTACTGGGAAGTTGAACTTTCCGACATGGACTAAGATTCAGAACTCTTGAGTTCAATAAAACAGGAGGCATTTCGTGCCTCCTGTTTTTTTGTAAAAGAAGGGAACTCCGTGGGTAAAATATTGAGACCAGTACTGCTTCTGCTTCCACTTACCATGGGATGCTATAATCCTGCAAAGATCGTCATAACCAATGGTCTGGAGAGCGAAAACATAGAGTACATCTATATCAGCAGTGATTCTGAAGAAGAGTGGGGAATAAACTCTCTCCCGAACTGGGAAGTCCTTCCCCCGGGTGAATCACTGGAAATTGCCGTGCTTCCAGACACATATGATCTCCAGGTAGTTGATCAGAATGGACACACCTATACAAAATGGGACATGGAAGTTAAAGACGATGATCTCATCTGGGAAGTGGTTCCTGCAGATATAGATTAGGAATCATATAACAACCATTGGAATACACCGGTAACAAGCACAGTATCACTGCAGAGGAGGCTAACATTACGTTCATGAGTAGAAAATCATATCACTGCATAATACCTATTGCATTAATTCTCTTTTTAACTGGCTGCCTTGAAAAAGTTCCTCTGTCTGTGACCAACGGACTGGAAAACTATGATATCCAGTGCATATACATAAGCAGAGGTACAGACCATGTATGGGGCACAAACCATCTTCCCGGGACAGACCTTCTTGAACCTGGAAAAACAGCGGAGGTTATGGTCAGGCCTGGTGTATATGACGTACAGGTAATCGATGAAGATGGAGATACGTATACACTGATGGATATCAGTGTTGGGTCTGATGGCTTCAACTGGACGGTTGCTCTGGCTCATATGGATGAAAAAACTTCGTCAACAGCAAATCTTCTTCATGCAGGTCAATGTCCTGTTACAGTCACCAACAACCTTGACAACAGGAATGTAAACGGAATCTGGATATCACCCTCAAACGGTAAAGACTGGGGTGACAACCATCTCGCCGGAGAGATCCTCTATCCGGGGGACACATACACTGCCTATGTTCAGTCCAACACATACGATATCTTTCTGGAAGATCATCAAGAAGACACATACACCAGAAGGAACACATTCGTAGACACCACAGGTCACACCTGGAATGTCAGATTAAGTGATTCAGACTAAATCACCGATTCATCGCTATCACTATCGCTATCACTATCGCTATCACTCCAGAGTGGGATCCGAACGGTCATAGTGGTTCCCTTTTCCTCTTCACTTTCAGCAGAGATCTTCCCCCCATGCACTTGAACGATCTGCTTTACCATGGATAACCCAAGTCCGAGTCCTCCATCCGGATTCCGCTTGGCCTGTTTACCCCTGAAAAGAAAATCAAACACATGCGGTAGATCCTGAGGTGGAATCCCCATACCTGTATCTTCCACTTCAACCACCACAAAAGTATCATCCTGGAATACCCTCAGATAAATACATCCACCGGTTCTGTTGTATTTGAAGGCATTAACACACAGGTTCTGCACAACTCGGCGTAGAAAAGTCTCTTTACCCTTCACAGGCATAACCGGTTCATCCTCAGGGTAGAAGAACTTGAAACAGATACCCTTCTCCATGAACATCAATTCCATCAACTCGTGGACACTTCTGCATACCTCAAGCATGCTGACCTTCTCATCAAGCTGTGAAGGATCCGCCCCGGTAAGATTCCCAAGCACCATGATATCAGTAACCAGCGGAACCAGCTCCTCTGCCCTCTTGCGGGCTCTGCCAATCATCCGAAGGGAATTCTCCGGATTCTTTACATACCCTATCTCAACAGCATGGAGAAGGCTCACAATTGCAGCAATGGGTGACTTAAGCTCATGCCCCAGTATTCGCAGCACCTCACCCGCCGTTGGCTCATCTCCGCTCAGGGCTATCTCCAGCTCATCTGTGATCTTGTTAAGATCAGCCATCATCCCTGTATTACAAACACACTTCTTGCTGGCCTGGTGCAGTATTACCTGCGCCCGCATCACCAGTTCCCACGGCTCATGTTTCATCAGTAGTTCCTTTTCGTACAAACAGTGTATAGGAAAGACTAGAACCTCCAGCTAATAATAACTCACTTAACAAAGTAAGCAACCTCATTATTGCTGCAGCAACCACAACAGACTGAGAATCTGAAAAAAACGACAGAAGAAGGAAAAGAACCCCCTCTCTAACACCTAATCCCCCAGGAGCAAAAAAGGCAAACACCCCCACCATCGCAGCCATATAATATGCACCTGTCACAAGAGGATACAAATCAAATCCCATCGGGGAGAAAACCCGAAGAAGCAGGAAGAGTGCTAAGCCGTGTAGCATACCTGATAAAATATAGCCCAAAGTAATTATTAGAATAGTCCTCGAAGAAGGAAACACATCGAGTGTCTCCTTGCGAATAAGTTTAAGAAGTGCATTGATTGATTTCTTCAAAACTACAGGATGGAGTAGAGTAAGAAAAAGAACAAGCAGTCCAATGGGTATCCATCTTGTCAGAAGAGCATTTGCAGCAGGAATAAACATTGTTCCAGCGATGATTAGAATACATGCTGCCAGAAAAGTAGCAATGTACTCGGTGATAAGTGCAGCACCAACCTTTTTCCGTGAGCCTCCCCGATAAGCCCGAATGCGAAAAAGAAATAACCCTGCCTTACCGGGTACATAGCGTCCTAGAAGTGAGTAAAAAAAAGCACGGGAAGCCATGAGAAACGGTGCTTTCAACTGAAACGATGATGTAAGAATAGTCCAGAAAATAAACCGGTTCAGATAGGCCAGGCATATAAATAGGAGTGAAGCAAGAAGGGATTGAATTGATAGAATTGACAAATCGTCTGAAGTGATTCCGGAGAGAGTTCGCTTCGCAAACATCACAATCGCAACCAGAACAACAGCAAGAAGGAATGCACTGACATATCGGTTTGTCAGAATGAAATGTACTGCTCTATTCAGATTCCTTTTCTCCGGGACAACAGACGATCTCAACTTGATAAGCTCCAAAATTGCTGGGGAAAAAGACCACATCAAACCATTGGACAACCTCCAGAATGGAAATATAGCATAGTGTAATTGTCATCGCTTGACCCTCTGAACCACTACCCCCTTTCGATAGAGCAAATCACTTGACTGAAAGAAGCGGCCTGAGTATGCTGTCACAGGTAGTTAAGTACATTCTAGCAGAATTCAGCTGATAGCATTAGGGAATTGACGTGAATTTAAATCATTCAGTAGAGAGATTCATCAAGTTCACTCTGGACGAGTGCCTACCTCCGATATTACGAGACAGTAAATTCTTCATGTGGATTCCGTTCAAAATTGTATTTGGCAACAAAGCCCACTATTTCTTTGACTTCAAAGAACAGGTAGCTTCAATATCGGATGAATCAATTTCAGAAATGTATTCAGAGATTAGCTCCGTCAAAATTCAAGATAATAACACGGATTTAAGCAAGTCAATGATACACGAGGTTTACTCGAACATTATCGGGGAGCGCATACTGGACGTTGGATGTGGCAATGGAGTACTTGCTGATCAGCTCAGCAACAAAGGTGAAGTTACTGCATGCGATATTCTGATAGATGATAAAACTGTAAAAGCACTACCTCACATACATTTCAGGGAAGCAGCAATTGAAAACCTACCTTTCGATGATGGTGAATTCGAGACCGTAACTTGTACCCACACCATAGAGCATATCCGTGACGTTTCAAAAGCCATAAGTGAACTAAAAAGAGTCGCCGGAAAGCGATTGATAATAGCCGTACCAAAAGAAAGACCTTACAGATACACTTTCAGTTTGCATGTGAATTTCTTTCCTTTTAAGTATCAGCTGCTTCAATTGCTTCAGCATGATTTTGCAAACTCTAATTATCTAATTAAAGAAATAGACGGTTGCTGGTACTATCAGGAAGATTTTTAGTACTCCCGAGAAAAACATAATTATGTGCTTGCAATAATTATCTTAACAAATATGTTTTTCAGGCTACACATCGGTCACTAAAATTTCTCAAGACCTTCTTGCACCACTATCATGGATTCTACTAACCGGACGGAGCCGAAATCACTTCTTTGATTTTACGAACATTGTTTTTACCAGAATCACTACACCATGGACTAGTTTATTAAAGTCACGCAGTGTTGATATCGACTTGATATGTTTAAATAGTGCAACTGGTCTCATATAGAACATTCTCATTGCTTTTTTCTGCAATTCTTTGATTTCTTCTTCTGTCCTACCTTCAGAAACATAAGGCAGTTTCTTGTCTGCCCATCCACCCCAGGTGTTGTAATCCGTCCAGTTGTAATGCTGAATTCGCCCTTCATTGCGTAACTGCTCGAACATTGGAGTTCCGGGATATGGAATTGTTACAGTAAACTGAGCCCAGAGAGGATTCAGCTTCCGGGCAAAGTGGATGGTTTTCAGGCTTTCCTCTTTCGTCTCTGTAGGCAGGCCAAGCATAAAGAACCCTCTGATAGAAATTCCGACCTTCTTTGTAATCCTGAAAGTCTCTATAATTTTTTCCTTTGTTACACCTTTAACTATAGAATCCAGCAACCTTTGAGAGCCGGATTCAACACCATAACTGATCTGCCAGCAGCCTGCCTGCTTCATAATAAGCAGCATTTCCTCGTCTATTGTATCCATTCTGCTCTCACAGGTCCATGCGATATTCAGCTTCCTATCAATTATTGCGTTGCACAATTCCAGAACGAAAGCTTTGTTTATTGTTAGTGTATCAGCCTCAAAATTCACTTGAGTTATTTCATAATTATTTATGAGTTCAGTTACTTCTCGTACAATTCTATCTACTGAATGATGACGGAATGTTCTTCCAAAAGGATGAGAGCAGAATTGACAGTTGAAAGGGCAACCCCTGGCCAGAATTATGGTCGGGCAAAATCCTGAACCTTTGGTTCTTGTAGCGGTTAGTTTGTATTCCTTCATAGGAAGAAGGTGTCTCGCAGGAGTCGGCAGAGAATCCAGGGAATTTTCCATGGGCCTAGGTGAATTCAGTCTGATTTCATCGCAATCTCCGTCTCTGTATGCAATTCCTTTTATATCCTCTATTTTCCCTTTCCCCGACAGGTACTCGCTAACCTCCACAATGGTCCTCTCTCCCTCACCGATGCAAATTACATCAATTGAACTGATTTCTTCAAGAGTTCTTTCAGGAAGTGCAGAGGGATGGGGGCCTCCGGCAATAATCGTTACTCCAGGATGAAATTTCTTTATCTGCTCAGTTAACTCCTTTATGCTGGAAAACATCGGCGTAAGAAATGTTACTCCAATAAGATTAACATCTTCACCTATACAATTCTCTACAATATCTCTGTTTGTGAGTTCTTCTGCGGGTGCATCTATAATTTGTACAGAGAATCCATTCTTTTCGAGGTTCGATGCAAGGTATGCAAGTCCCAAAGGTTCACTTACTCCGCCGAACTTTTTCATGTCGTTGCCATAACGTTCGCTTACCGAAAATGGTGGATTTACAAGCAGTGTTTTTGCCATAAGATTGATTTACCTTTCAGTTTGAGGTATGACTCTTTCCATCTATTCTTGTAAAGAGTATACTCAGTTCTCATCGTAAAGCTATCAAGGAGGGCTGATGTTTTTGATGTTTATCCACCTGATCTGCAGTTTTCAGTTATTTTCCTATGCTGACAGTGTTAATGTTCCTATTGAAAACCATCTGCAAGACAGAAGCATTGTAGCTATCCATTACACCATTCCCGGTTCGCATTTTATTCACTCTGCAAATATTGGACAAGATCTATTACCAGGAAGCTCAACCACTGTTAGAATGCCTTATGGGTACATCAATAAATTGATTTTTGATTCTGATGACGGAGCTGTCTATTCGCAGCCTGACTATCCGGCATCAGTTAATGCTGACACCATCAGAATTTCCCTTGCAAGAAAAGAATTCGGTGGACTTTTTGAAAGAGTTTATGGAATTCATCCCCTTGCAATTCAAAATTCAACGGATGTTAGTATTTTCTCTGTTTTTCTACAAGGGGATTCCCTTCCCACTGCAAACATTCTTCGAAACAGCATTCTTCTCCCTGGTGAGATTCTTCGTGTATGGCTTGATTCTGGAAAAACTGCTCAGATTCTAACTCTCGACTATGAAGGCAATATTTCATCAATGATTACAGCAACAACACCTGCTCATGACAGCCTCTTTAGAATTACACCTGACTTGTTTTTTCTAAATGGCAAGGAATTCGGCTACGATGAATCATTGGCAGGTTCATGGATAGTTAATTGTATTACTCTGGGCAGAATAATAAAAGCTGAAGCCTTTTCACCCGAGGGGTATTTTCTTGATGGTCTTGATTGCTCTTCTTCCCCGCTGGGCACCTGGGACAGAGTTTTTCTTCGACACAACACCCCTGTTGGATATGTTGTCTGCACTGATGAGAGCAATAGAACATACTCAGCAAATGCTGTTGACAGTCTCTCAGGTTCATTCATACTCGGTAATCTTAATCTGGATTTCGGCTTTGGTTTCCCGGAATAAGGAGTGTAAATGCTTGATTGGATGAGTCCTTTAGCGTTTCTGCAAACCATTATCAGAGTGGGCATTGTCTGGGTAGCTTTCTATGGAGCAGGACACGTAGTGGAAAGAATTCTTCCTGTAAGGAAGCTGTTCAGGCTTCTTCCAAAGGAAATTTCCGGAGCTTTATTTCTGATTCTACTTGAGATTCCGCTATCCATTCTTGGAATAATGAACAGAACAATCACCCCTATCCTGCTTCTGCTCTTTTCTTTTCTGGGAATGCTTCTGCTCGTCAAAAAAGTAAGGAATTTGGAGAAATCAAAAAATAAGAACATCATCCAGTTGATCGGTCTGATTGCTCTGATTGCAGTTGCAATACTAAACCTTACTTATGCTTCAATGCCCAACCTATTGTTTGATGATCCTTTGATTACATATGCTGTACAACCAGACAGATGGCTAAACAGCGGAAGAATACACTGGCTTGAAGAGACAACATTCTCTGGATTTCCACTAACCTATGAAATGATGGCAGTATGGCCTGCTTCTTTATCCTCAGACAGAATAGATCAACTCAGTGTTCTACAGGTTTTTCAGATGACATTGCTGTTTTTTGCCCTTTTCAGGGGTATGCAGATAATACAGATCAGGAGAAAATTCCGGATTCCACTTGCAATTACTGTTCTGCTTTGTTCTATGCTTTATTTCTGGTCATCGCTTGCTAAAACTGATACAGCAGCAATCCTGTTCTGTACCCTGGCTCTAGCCGCAGCAGTGAGAGAGCTTAGTGACAAATCTATCAACCAGTATACATCATGGTTCTTCATGGGCCTGGCTCTGGCAACCAAGCAAACAGCTATTCTTATCGTAATCCCTTTTGCTCTTTACAAAGGTCGACAGTTCTTCGCTTCTTCGATAAAAACAAAAATGATTTCACTTTTATGCCTTTTCATTATCCCTTTTCTTTTTGCTGTTCGAACAATGATTCATACTGGTAGTCCTTCTTACCCTATACATCAAGTTTCATTTCTCGTAAATGAAGAATGGAAACTCATTCCCCAGCCTGCGGAAATCACACTTCTGAACGACAGGGATTCAGAAGTGAATACCAACTACAATTATTCAATTGCCAAGCATATTGGAATCTTCATGACGAGCATGGAAGGTATTCTTCTTCTTCTTTTAGGAGGGTTGATTATTTCTCTTCCCGGTAAAGAACGCCACTGGCTTCTTTTTCTTCCTCTATTGGTTTATTTTACAGTGGCAATAGTAATGCTATGGCCTCCGTGGTGGGGAAGTAAATACACCATTCTTATCTATCCATTTGTTGCTCTTCTGTCTGTCAGATATATACAGACTAAGGATAAGTTCTGTTCATTCTATTTACCCGCTGTTTGTCTTGTATCATTTGTGGTTCCAGGTTTCATTATTGCAGCAAGAATGACCTTCCCTGTGAACTACAAGTATGGCGTTGCAAAGTCCGTACTCACTGGCCACTGGGATACGCAGTTCGGGTATTCGCCTGCCCTCTCTACACCGGAGGGAATGACCTACATGTGGATGAACAGTGCCATTCCGGATGGCAGTAAAATTCTTTCGATCCATGAAGAAAAGAGATACTTCTACGATTCTGAAGTTTATGTGGGGTGGAGACATCCTGCGACTCAGACTTTGTATCTTGATAATTCACTTGAAGATGAATGTGCTATTCTAGATAATCTGGGCATTGATTATGTAACATTTTACAGACGAGATCCGTGCATTATGAAAATGGAAAACAGGCTGGTAATTCTCGATTATATTGGTCATGGTAATATTCTTGAACCAGTAATATCAGTTTCCGGTAGACACCTGGTCTGTAAATACAATTCTCCAACTATGTAAACTTCACTGAGAGTCATGCCAGGAGGGTACGCCATCGTCTATATTCCCGTGAGAAGATGTATATAGGCATGAAACCTCATAGGCAGCGCTTGTGCCGACTAAACCGTAC
>JAOZRM010000024.1:20533-21033 GCA_029940175.1 Candidatus Sabulitectum sp.
ACCCCAGCAATGATAAGTCTCCTGTAAAATTACCGTTCCTGGCAAAGTATATGGCTTCCTGACTAACTATCACTCTCATGTTTGCTCTGCAGGCGTTTCTTCTGGCACTTTCTGACACATCATTAAATTTTGGGATAGCTATCGCTGCAAGTATACCAATAACCACTACGACGATCATTAGTTCAATTAAAGTAAAGCCGCTTTTCATACCACCTCCAAAAAGCTTGTTTCTATGATTGCAGGAAAGGGGGTAGCAAATGCCACCCCCTCTTGAATTAACAACTGATCTCTAGACTACTCGGAATCGTGCCAGCTTGGAATACCATTATTGATGTTACCATGGTCTCCAGTTGTAGTTCCTGGACTATTAGGGCAGGAAATATGGAACACGCTTGTGTTTCCACCAACGTTATAAGCATCGCCATCATCGGGACAGGTAACTCCGACCATGTCAAGAGCGGAAAGGGTATTTGCATAAGCAGCGTTCAGGGCGTAATAGA
>JAOZRM010000183.1 GCA_029940175.1 Candidatus Sabulitectum sp.
GTGAGTATCAACAGGCTGGTTAGTGCTAGACTCGCAAAATAGAGTGCTAACAACTTGATGGAGAAACATATAATGGAGATTGGCTGACAGTTCGAGCTATTGTCGAGAATGATAATGAGTTACCTGATTCAGTGCATTACTCACTGAATGCTGATCCCTTCATTCTCACATGTTTAAGGAATGTTATGTAATACTTGCAACTTTACATAATATCCATTATCGGACATTCTATTTCAAGGAAAAAGGGCCCTTTCGGACCCTTTTCTGCTAATTGCTGATCTCAGCCAGCCTTGCAATCTGATATGCCTCAAACGCCGTGGTATCCGCTGTTAGCGCCAGTGCTCTGCCAAGTGCATTCTCGCTCTCTACATAGTTCTGCTGAGCGAAATATACTCTGGACAATCCCAGTAAAGCCTCTGCATCCACAGCATCATTGTTCTCACTTATATCCAGGAGTTCCTGATATGATGACTGTGCATTTGCAAGATCCTGCTGAGTGCCGCGATTTTCAAGAACTATACCCATGTGCAGAAGTGCCGGTATTTTTACAGACACATCAGGATTTGTTGCGAGAACTGACGAGAGTGTTGTCAAAGCTCCCTCGTAGTTACCTCGAATAATATCAATTTTGGCTGCGAGTACTGCTGATTTTCTCGCCCAGTCATTCTGCGGATTGTTGTTCCAGGTCTCCATGGAGATAGAATAAGCTGCATCCATTGCCTGGAATGCCTGTTCTGCCTGGTTAGTAGCTGCAGCTGTAGTGGCTTGAGAGAATATCTGACAGGCAGTGAGGAATCCGGCCATTGATTCCTGAGAAGCTGTGCTCTTCTGCGAGCTCATATACTGTATCACAAATACTACGACAAGCAGAGCAAGAAGCCCGCCTATCACCTCTTTGTAATGGGTCTGAAGAAAGAGAGCACCTGTTTCCAGTTTCTCTCCGATTGGATCCCGCTCTATTTCCTTCTTAGTAAGTTTTTTTCTGGTTCTGTGTGCCACTGAGCATCCTCCATCCTTTGGATTACGTCTTTATAAAAATTTTCCGCTTTCATCTTCAACATATCTTCGGTACCTGAATTACGAATAACAAAATGAGACTTCCGGGTCTTTTCATTCAAGTCGAGCTGACTGTTCCACCTTCCAATAACGGTATCCGGGGGAATACCATCTCGTTCAACAAGCCTTCCCGTAACACGATCCAACTGGTCAGTAACGGTGATCATATAACTCATACAACCATTGAGACCAAGCTCAAATATAAGAGCTGCGTCCAGTACAAATACTCCACTGCTGTTTCTGAACTTCACTGCTGCATTCGCAACCCATTTTGAGAGCCTTGGATGAAGAACTCGGTTGATCCCGTAGAGAACTTCTCCGGAAGCAAACGCCTCTTCACGAAGTCGTTGTCGGATGGCCTCCTGGGACATCTCTGACAGCCCCTCAATACCAAGCTCATTTTCCATTGCTCGCTTAACAGAATACTTCTTAAGAAATCTGTGTCCAACCTTATCCAGGGAGCACACATTTGCACCCATTTCATTCCATACTGCAGCGACAGTCGAAACGCCTGTACCGCTGCATCCTGTTAATCCCCAGATCATTAGCGCTGCCCCCAGCAAATGGTTTCGCGGGTAAGATGAACTTCTGCAAGCTCTCCCTCCCCTGCTGATTCCGGTGCAAAGACAGGGATGTAATTATCAGTAAGACCAATCATTCTCCCGTTAATTCTTCGGCTTTCAACCAGCATTGTCTGAGTTGTATCAAGATTCCTCATTCTGAATTCTCTTCTGGAGGCAGTAGATACTCTTCTCAGCTCTTCTGATCTGGATGTGATCTTCTCCGTAAGGAGAGGTTTCATTTCAGCAGCAGGAGTTCCCTGTCTTGGTGAAAAGGGAAAAACATGCAGATAGTTTATTCTGCTGTCCCGGGCCAGAGCCAGGCTTTGCTGATAATCCTCCTGGGATTCACCTGGAAATCCGGCTATTATATCACTTCCAATGCAGGCTCCTGGAAAAACCGATGTAACTGCATCAAGAAGCTCATCCTCTTCTGCTCTGCTGTATCGCCGTCCCATTTTTTTGAGTATTCTGTCGGATCCGCTCTGAAATGGAATATGAAAATGTCGGCACAAGCCAGGAATAGCAAGATCCTCAAGCTCTTTCACTGTAAGGTACTGGGGTTCTATGGAACCAATACGCAAACGAAATCCTCCAATTTCAAGAAGCTCCCGAGCTAGTTGTGGCAGACCGTACCCATTGTTGTACAATCCTCTGCCGTAATCAGCAATGTCTACTCCTGTCAGGCATATCTCATGATACCCTGCTTCAACCATCTCTCTTGCCTGGCTCAGCACAAGCTCTTTCGGCTGGCTTCTGGAATCACCCCGGGCAAGTGGAACAATACAGTAAGAACAGCGGTTGCTGCATCCATCCTGTATCTTCAGGAAACCTCTTGTTTTTGAGGTGGTAACCGGAGCAAATACCGGATAAAGATACTCATTGGAAGATGCATCCTGAGATCCACTGACAATAGATGCTATCGACTGCTTTTTTTCATTGGGTATAACAGTTACCCGTTCCATACCAAGATAGTCCTCCGGAGATACAACTGCAACACAACCTGTTACAACAACAGCAGCATCAGGATACCTTGCAATGTACTGTCGAACGGTCTTCCTGGATCTGGCCTGACTCCGGCCTGTAACAGCACAGGTGTTCACAAGTATCAGATCAGCATCCTCAGGTGAGGCGACCCTCCTTCCTGAGAGCTTCTCCACAAGTTCTCCCACAAGTGCTTCGGTTTCATAAGAGTTCAGTCTACACCCCAGAGTGTAACCGAACACAGCAGCGTTTTCCGGCAGGTTCATGGTATGGTCATCGGGGCGGAGTTACCTCCGCCCCGACATTCTATTTATTCTTCTGCGGAGTCTTTGGCAACTTCTGGTTCTTCTTCCACAACTTCTTCTTTTACTGGTTCCTCTTCTTTGACCGGTTCTTCTACGGCGATCTCTTCTACAACAGCAGCTACTTCCTCTTCAACCACAGCTGTTTCAACCTTTTTATCCGTCTCGGTGGGATCCTCATAAGCTGTTTCATTAAAATTCGTCTCTTTAACAACGGTGATTTCCTCTACAGGACGGCCTTCAAGGGAAGTTCTGAATTCCTGAAGTTCTTCCATGGGACGACCGTTGAAATAGCTTCTTACGCTGAGAACAATTCTACGACTTGAAGGTACAACTTCAATAACCCTAAGTGGAAGATCATCGTCTTTCCGAAGAACGGAGGCAGGATTTTCAAGTTCATCCCAGCCAAGCTGACTAAGGGGTACAAAGCCCTCAATTCCGTCTTCAAGATCAACAACAACACCTCTGTCAAGAATCTGAGTAACCTTGCCGTGTACTTCTGCTGTCTCTGGATAGCGCTCGGCCATTGAATCCCATGGATTCTCACCTGTTTGCTTGAGACCAAGAGATATACGGTGATTTTCTCTGTCTATACTGAGAACAACCACCTTCACCGGCTGATTTTTCTGCACTATCTCAGATGGATGGCTGATCCTTCTGGTCCAGCTCATGTCGGAAATGTGAATGAGACCGTCAATACCGTCTTCAATCTCCACGAATGCACCGAAGTTGGTGAGATTTCTGACTTTGCCATCAACAGAAGAACCAATAGGGTACCTCTCCTCTATTGAATTCCATGGATTCTCCATTGTCTGCTTGAGACCCAGAGATATCTTTCTTTCTTCTTCATTCACGCTCAAAACAACTGCTTCAACTTCGTCTCCAACCGCAAGGATCTTTGACGGATGGCGAACATGCTTTGTCCATGACATCTCGGAAATATGGATAAGCCCCTCTACCCCTGGCTCGATCTCAATGAATGCACCGTAATCAGTGATGGAAGCAACTTTACCGTTAACCATGGTTTCCTGGGAATACCGTTCAGCAACACCTTCCCATGGGAATGGCTGAAGCTGCTTGAGTCCCAGAGAGATACGCTCACGCTCTTTGTCAAATTTAAGAACCTTGACATCGATTTCCTCACCAATGGTAAGAAGCTGTGATGGATGGCGAACTCTTCCCCAGCTCATATCTGTGATATGAAGCAGACCATCAATTCCACCAAGGTCAACAAAGGCGCCAAAGTCTGTAATGTTCTTTACAATACCCTTGCGTACCTGCTCCTCTTCCAACTCCGTGATCAGGTTCTCTTTCAGTTCACTTCTTGCCTCTTCAAGAACCTGTCTCCGGCTGACAACAATATTTCTACGGCGCTTGTTCA
Source organism: Candidatus Sabulitectum sp. (assembly GCA_029940175.1). Classification (GTDB taxonomy): domain Bacteria; phylum Fermentibacterota; class Fermentibacteria; order Fermentibacterales; family JCC-6; genus Sabulitectum. The sequence continues at coordinate 4,284 of JAOZRM010000183.1, forward strand.
GTTTGATTACCCTGAAGTCAAGCTCTTCTCCACAGAATCGCTCCAGATTGGGTACCTGGCGAAGGGCTACCTGAGAACCGGGGAGGAATGCATCCACACCCATGATCCTGACGGTGAGACCACCCTTGATGCGCTTGATAACCTTACCCTTGAGAATAAGATTCTCATCGTAAGCAACTTTAATATCGTTCCATACAGTGTGGAAGTGTGCCTTTTCTTTGGAAACTGTAACCCGGCCGTCTGTATCCTCAAGACTCTCCACGAATACATCAACCTTGGTACCTGCCTCAGGTGCATCTTCATCACGAAATTCCTGCAGAGGAATAACACCCTCACTCTTGTATCCGAGATCGACGATAACCTCATTATTGGCAGTCTTCAGTATGGTACCCTGAATAATGGTACCAACTTTTACTGTGAAGTTAGCTATTGTGCCTGCATAAGCAGCCTCAAAATCACTTCTTTCACTGGCAGTGTAATCATGCCCTTCTATGGTCTCAATCTCCTCGGCAGTAAGACCAACAACAAACTCTTTCATTTCGCTCATTCTCTCTCCCTTTCTTTACCTTTTTTCGTTTCTATATTTATTTCTTTAACTTTCTCCAGAATAAATTCAGCGGACTTTTTAGCACCACCCTGCCTATGGATAGCTTCAAGTTCCCCGGGTGTGATAATCTGTCCAAACGTGACCTGGAATCTTGACTTGAACAACAAAGTGCTTTTGGGATCATCCATTCCCTTAAGAAAAAATGGCAACACAGGCGCGCCTGTGGCGTGAGCAATGTAGCCAACTCCTGCCTTTGCAGGAAGCATTTTTCCATCTCTGCTTCGGGTACCCTCAGGGAAAATAATCACAGCTTGCCCCTGATTAACAAGTTCTATGGCTTTGTTAAGCGCACCGGAGTTTACAGTTGATCTCCTGTTGATGGGAAATGCACCGAGTTTGTGCATGAACCACGAGAGAGTCCTGGTTTTGAACAGGCTTGATTTTGCCATGAAGTGGACCCCTCTAGGTACTGCTGCAGCAATGAAGGGAGGGTCCCAGTTTGATATATGGTTTCCTGCAAGGATCAAACCGCCCTTGGGAAAATGCCTCCAGTTCACCACCTTCATTCTAAACAAGACCACTGCCAGTGTAACTATTATGGGCCTTAGAACAATGTCTACCAGTATTGATCTCTTCATTTTTTACATCGCTCTCTGTATCGTTTAAGAACGAATTCGACCTGTTCATTGATAGACATGCTTGTTCCGTCCAGCCAGATGGCTCCAGCAGGAAGCCTTAAGGGACTTTCTAATCTGTTTCTATCTCTGTAATCTCTTTTAAAAACAGAGTGAACCATGCTGCTCATGTCGGTGTGTTCAAGGTCTCTTAATCTTCGCCATGCCCTAATTGCAATATCAGCCACCACATAAACTTTCAGTGTAGCACCTGGGAAAACTACCGTTCCCATATCTCTTCCCTCTGCTACCGTATTGTGTTTTTTACCGAAAGCTCTCTGGAGTGAAACCATATAATCTCTAACCGGGCGATGAGCAGATATAATGCTTGCAGCTTCACCAATAGCCTGAGTTCTTATCTTTCCGGAAATATCAATCCCATCGAGAAATACACCTCTGCTTGAGATGTCTATGGAATGATCAGCAAGTAGAGCAGATGCAGCCGATCCATCTTTGATGTTAATACCTGAAGCTGAAACTAGAAAAGCCGACGCTCGGTACATTGCGCCGGTGTCTAAATACTC
>JAOZRM010000025.1 GCA_029940175.1 Candidatus Sabulitectum sp.
TCAGTTCTACCAAATCAATGATCGGCCACCTTATGGCTGCAGCAGGTGCTGTGGAATTTGTTTCCATGGTTATGAGCGTGTATACCGGGACGATCCCTCCAACGATCAATTACCGGGAACCGGATCCTGATTGCACTCTTGACTATGTCACTGGTGGGGCTGAATTACTGGACATGAAAGCAGCCATGAGCAATTCCTTTGGTTTCGGTGGAGGCAATTGCTCTCTTATTGTCAAGAAGTACTAACCTCTTACCATTTTCTGAGATAAGCTCTGATGTTGTTCACGCTGTGCTGCAGGGATGTCGAGTTGCCATTAATAAAGAATCTCAGAGAATCAGGTTCATTCATAGAATGCATGGTGTATATCAGGCTGTCATTGATCAGGAAGAAGACAGAATCTTCATAATTTTCAATAGTGAACAGTTGGGGTTTTGCTGCAGTAAGCTGAACTGGTATTGTGAGTACTGAGCATGGCGAGATTCTGCCAAAGGAAATTACCAATTCCTGCTCAGGAGAGTAATTCAATCTAAATTCACTGTCAGAGCCCTCTTGAAGCGATGGTGATAATCCGTGTTCAGAATCAGTAGTGCCGATAGAAACCCAGCTACTGTCTGACTCTGTACCTGCCGGAACAGATATCTCCGCAGAAAAGCACAGGCCTGGAACCAGTTGAACTGGTTTTCTCAGAATCACTGGAGCATTGTTAATGGTCAGGCTTAGATCCCCGGTGGTACCGTTGGGAACAACTGAAGAAGGGTCGTCTTCCCCTGAGGTAAGTATCCAGAACTCCTGGCCAATGAACCCAGTCTCCCAATCCTCGGTGAAGAACTCTATTCCCTGTATGCAGGAGTTGTTGTGTTCTCCTCCAGCTGTCATCTCCACCAGCCAGGCATCTCTGTCGCCGAAGCATGTTGTTGAACCGGATAGAAGAAGAGAACCATCCTCTTTTCTGTCCACAGATAAAAGGTGATCATCTCCTCCTGTATCAAGTATTGATTCCCATACGAGCTTACCGGATCTGTTCAGGTAGAGAACCCTTCCATCTTTGCCTGTTTCACCGTTTGGTGCAGTTGACCCCACTAGAACAATGGAACCATCAGGAAGGACTGACAGGTCTGTTACGATGCCATAGATACTATTATCAAAATTGCTTTCCCAGATAATCTCAAAATCCTTTGAGAACTTAGTAACCGATATTACTCCCGTTTCTCCTCCTGATGTACCTGCTGCAATAATCGAGTTGTCGGGATTGTACTCCACACAGCTGATGTATACCATCAGATCACTGGTTGTTATGAAATCCTGCTGTCCGTCAGTATCAAGAGTTCTCATTGAATTGGTGCCCTCTGTGGTGCTAGTGCCAACATGGAGAATATCTCCACTGCTGGAAATTGCTACACATTGGGTTTCAATACTTCCTGGAAGAGTGAATGTTTCTCCAGCTCCATCTGAACCATCAATCAATGCAAAACAGGATGTATGGCGGTTAGCAGATGAAGATAACAAAGTAAACGAAGCTACAACCGTACTGTCAGGGAGCCAGTTCAGAGAAGAGGTAACTGGCTGCCAATCCCCATGATGCTCTATTTCAGTTCTAGTTTCCCAGATGATATTTCCCATAGGATCCAGCCTGATTGCTATGTATGCAAAACCATCAGTGCTGGAATCTTCAAAGTTTGTGTAAACAGTGATACAGCCGCCTCCTGCTGTGGGTAGTATCAGTGGCTGGCATGTACCTGAAATTGTATCTGACCAGTTGTAGATCTGGCGTTGCGAATTGTCAAAGCGTGCTATCCATATTTCACTCCAATAGCCCCGATCCCAGGCTCCTGCTACTATTATGCTTCCATCTTCTTCATAAACAACATCAGAAGCATAGTCCCATGAATCTCGTCCACCTGCGGCTACGTTTATCAGACTGTCCAGATCCGGGATTGATGCAGTTCCCTTGAGAAACACTGAAAACAGTATTACAGCCAGCAGAATTGCAGATATCATCACCCACAACCGTTTTTTTCCATTACCGGAATTGTGCTGATCCTCCTGCATGGGTTTTTTAGCAAGACCGAAAACAGTCTTACCAATCTCCGGTGTATTTGCCTGAAGAGCAGTACAGTCTATCCACTGCCTGGAATGGGTGTAATACCTTATACTTTTAGATATTTCGGCTTCATGGAATTTCAGGGGGATTATTGGGATTCTCTGATTTGCCGCAATATCCAGTTCTCCTCTAATGTGCTGTGACTGAGATGTATTCTCTGAGAACACCAGCAGAACTGCCGTAGATTCCAGAATTGCGCTGTAAACAGGTTTTTCAGAATCAGATCCTTCAGGAGCATCCCGGGAAGAGAGCCAGCATTTGTATCCGTCGGCTTCCAGCTCTTCAACCAGAGCCTCAGCAAGGCTTGTATCACTTGTGGAATGACAGATAAAGAATTGCTTGTCCATTTTCATCCCCCTCTATTGGAACACAGAGAATATACTTTGTGAGTTGAGTCAGGACAGAGTAGAGTAGGTTGACAGCAGTTCTTTCGTTGTATTCCTGTATATCCTGAAGCGAAGACCGCCAAGGTGTTTGCCACCATACCATCTGGCCACAAGAATCAGGCAGTTAACTGCATTCATGTTTCTCATCACTTCAAGGATGCAGTTGCCTGAGCCGGATTCTCCGCCATCATTCTTTAGCTCAGAACCGTCGCTCAGGCGGATCGCCCAGCTCAAATGGCTGGCTTTCTTCATTTTGAATTGTCTGGATAGTTTTTTTATCGCAGCTGAAGCATCTTCACCCGGGGAAAAGGGGGTACCACAGGCCAAAAACCGGCTTTGTTTTTCCTGAACAGACGTTCCGGAAACGGTTTCATTCAGGGTTCGTGCAGTTCCTATTAGAAACCTCCGGCTTGAGACCTGTAGCACCCTTTTAAGATTGCTGAAATATATGATTCCAGGAGAGAGTAACAAGGTTCTTCAGCAACTGGAAATTTCCTTCACCAGCCTGTCCATTTCATCCAGCTCCTGCCTGGAATACATGAGTCGAAGCAGAGGAGCTTTCAGCTTGCCTGTACCGTGCTCAGCGCTTACAGTCCCTCCCAGTTTAACAGCTTCAGCTGCGATGAGTTCCACTGCCTTTTCTGATCTTTCCAGTTGATCGGTGTTTTTAGGGATCAGATTTGCATGAAGATGACCCTGTCCTGAATGCCCGAAAACCACATGCTCCACTCCAGTTTGTTCCAGAATGGATTTCATTGTGCCATAGTACTGTCTCAGCAGGTCTGGATCTACAGCGGTGTCTGTACTGATCTTGTGAATTCTGTTGTTTTCCGAAGAAAGCCCTGAGATGATCCTGTTCACCGTTTCCGGAAGGAGATGTCTGAATTCCTTCAGGCGTTTTATCTCCAAGTCATCAAATCCGCCCCAGGTGTTGTCAGACGAAATCCCCTGTTCTTCAAGAAGCATTTCCAGTGTTTCAAGAGTGATATCAAGTTCTTCTTCGGAAGAAACATCTATTGAGGTGAAAAGAACCCAGTTCCCGTGGTCAGGGAATGTTTTTTCAGTGTTCCGTGAAAGAAAAGAAAGAGAAGGAGCAGCAATTACTTCCAGCTCACGAAGAGGAAGATCCGAGTTGATAAGATCCTCCCTCAGTTCCCAGAATTGATCTTCGGTGCAGAACACTGCAAAACTTGTTACTGAGTGCGGCTTCCTGGCAAGAATTAGATCTGCCTCAAGGATCAATCCGAGTTTTCCCTCGCTGCCTATGAATAGATCGATCAGATCCATGTCTGGCACAACATGAAGTCCCGCAGCGTTTTTGACCGGTTGTGGCTTGTTCAGCCTGGGTAGATCAAGTAAGCCTAGACAAGGGTGCTTGAGCTTTCCCTTGTTGAACTTGTATTCGCCTCGTTTAACTGTAATAACTGTTCCTGAAGGAAGAACAATCTTGAGTCGGTTTACCCAGTTTCTTGTGGAACCGAACCGGTAACTTGCTGCTCCCGATGCGTCTGTAGCAACAGTTCCACCTATGGATGCAGTTGTTTCTGTAGGGTCTGGAGGATAAAACAGATCCGGCTTCTCTGCTTTACAGTAGTCCTGAATTGAGTCCAGCGTCTCACCAGCCTGAACTCTGATGATGTTTGCCACAGATGTGGGAACAATACCTTTCAGCTGGTCTGTTGATAGAACAGCGCCACCCATGGGAACAGCTCCACCGGCAATTCCCGTTCTTGCTCCGGATATGGTCAACGGGACATTATCCTCACTGCATTCCTGCACATATTCAACAGACTCTGCAATGTTCACCGGCCATGCAGCTGTCTGGCAGTTGCCGCCTGAGAGAGATGACTCATCTTTCAGTAAATCCGGATACTGATCCTTGATGAAATGAGTTCCCCTGGCAGATTTCATTCCTACTTCTTTCTGCTGAGATTAAGTATACATTACCCCTTTTGGAGCCACTGTGCAACTCTAGTACCCTGCCAGTATAATGAGTAGCTATTGCTTTGCAGGGTTCTAATCCGGTAACACTTGAAGGAACCTTCTTCATTCTTCATAGTACAACCTTGGTGGAGTGTGCAGATTTCTCTCAGAAAGGAACCCAATGGGACTGACTTTTGCTCAGAAAGTTCTTGGCCGTGCAGCTGGAAAAGTTGTGGAGCCAGGTGAAATTGTTTTTGTTGAACCTGATCTTGTCCTGACCCACGATAACAGTTCCGCCATCATAGGTAAATTCGAGAGTACTTTGTCGGGGGGAAAGGTTAAGTATCCTGATAGAATAGCAATTGTTCTTGATCATGTTACACCTGCAGCAACAAGCAAAAATGCAGCAGGGCATGCCAGGGTACGTAAGTTTGTTAAAGAGCAGGGTATCAGTAAGTTTTTTGATGTAGGATGCGGGATTTGTCACCAGGTTCTACCGGAACAACATCTTGCTCTTCCTGGTACTATTGTGGTGGGAAGCGACAGTCATACATGTACTTATGGTGCTTTCAATACATTTGCAACCGGTATTGACAGAACAGAAGCAGCGGGACTGTGGATAACGGGAAGAACCTGGCTTAAAGTACCGGAGACAATAGAGATCAATCTTGAAGGGTATTTTCAGAGATGTGTTTCCGCAAAGGATCTCATTCTTACGATCATTGGTAAGTTGGGCTCAGATGGAGCTAACTACAAAGCTGTGGAATTTCACGGCAGTTCCATTGGCGGTCTTCTTATTCACGAGAGAATGACAATAGCTAATATGGGTATCGAGATGGGGGCTAAAATTGCCGTTTTTCCTGCTGACAGGATCACACATAATTTTCTTTTCAGCGAAGACTTCTGCAAGAAAGCGCTCTGGGGCGATGCAGATGCTGATTTCTGCCAGGTTCACAACTTCAACCTTGGTGACATTGTTCCCGTTGTGGCCCGCCCTCATACTGTAGACAATGTATGCCCTGTCTCTGAGCTTCCTGAAACGAAAGTAGATCAGGTTTTTCTGGGAACATGCACCAACGGCAGGGTAGAAGATCTTAAATCAGCTCTAGATATCATGAAGGGAAGAAAAGTTGCTCCTTCAGTTCGCATGCTGGTTGGAGCAGCCAGTCGTGATGAATTCGTAAAGGCGCTGCAGCAGGGAATTATTGAGGAGTTTGTTATAGCAGGTGCTGTTATACTTCCTCCTGGATGCGGACCATGTCTTGGTGCACATCAGGGTGTACTGGCTCCAGGTGAGGTCTGCCTTTCCACCGCAAACAGAAATTTCAAGGGACGCATGGGAGAAAAGGATGCATTTATTTATCTGGGCAGCCCAGAAACTGCAGCAGCAACAGCAGTCACCGGTGTGATAACTGACCCCAGGGAGGTTTAGCATGGCCGTTCATTACTACGATCAGAATGACATCAACACGGATCTCCTTTTTCCCGGGAAGTACACTTATACCTGTGGAACAGGTCCGGAGATTGTTGAGCATCTTCTGGAGGATCTTGACCCTGATTTCAAATCATCTGTTAAACCCGGAGATATAATCATGGCTGGATCCAACTTCGGTTGCGGGTCCAGTCGGGAACAGCCAACTCTTGGGTTGAAGTATGTGGGAGTCACGGCAATTATTGCAAAATCATTCGCAAGAATATTCTACAGAAGCTCAATCAACCAGGGTCTTCTTCTTGTTCAGAGCCCAGAGGCTGTTGAGTTTTATACTCCCGGTGATAAGGTGTCGGTTGATCCGGCTACAGGCATTTTAAAGGTAGCCGATCGCGAATTTCCTTTCCCTCCCCTTCCAGCTGAGATGCTTTCAATTCTGGAAGCAGGCGGGCTTCTTAACTGGATAAGAGAAAACAATGCTTAGTTTTAGTTTAGTAATGATATTTTCGATCTTTTCCAGTCTGCCCGGTGGACTGGGAATAGATGTGGGTACATCAGTATCCAGCTTTGCTCCAACTGATGATGATTATGATCTGAGGTTTCGAACACCAGGTTTCTCTTATGGGCTGGTTGCCTCTCTGGACGCTCCCGGACCACTGGTGATTCACATTGGTGGAGAGTATTTCAGTAAGAAAGCCTCTTCCGGCTGGGATGGTGAGGTTTCTTCAATGCTTTTCTGGGCATTTCCATGCGCACAGCTTGGGGTTATGGAAGGATTCAGGGTGTTTGGCGGCCCTGGGATTGTTGGTGTGAACGGGAGCTACTCGGGAACTGATGATTTCGGAAGTTTTGTTGAGGCAGCTGGATCCAGCGTTGGTTTTGCCGCTTCGGTTGGAACAGACATTGTTCTGTGGGGACCTCTCTTTGCCAGATTGGAATACAGACACGGCTGGATGGATATGAAGAGCGACCGGGTGATGAAAGATGGCTCTGAAACTGTTGTGTATCCCGCAGCTGAGACCGACCTTGGTTACTCTCAGTATGTTTTCTCACTGAATGTTCAGTTGTCAGCAGTTGATCAGGCAGGTGACTGAGGATCGAATTTTGAATTTTGCGGAGCCGACGTGGCTCAGTTGGTAGAGCAGCGCACTCGTAATGCGCAGGTCATCGGTTCGACTCCGATCGTCGGCTCCATATGCTTCGCTCCCGAAAGGGGATATTCTTAATGAAAAGGCCTATAATCAGCGGCTCCGGTATACGGGGCATATTTGGTGAGAGTTTTACCGTTCTGGATGCCTGCAAGTTTGCTGCAGCCTTCGGAGAACTGGTGGGACCAGGTAGTGTGGTTGTGGGCAGAGACACCCGGAAAAGTGGCCCAGCGGTGGAAGCTGCTGTGTGCGCCGGTCTGCTTGGTGTGGGGTGCACTCCTGTTCTTCTGGGCATTGCAACCACACCCACAGTTCAGCTTGAAGCAATGAAAGAGGGAGTTTGCGGCGGTATTGCTGTAACAAGCAGCCACAATCCCGGTAATTGGAATGCACTGAAGCTGATTGGTGATGATGGTGTTTTTCTTCGTGCAGAAGCCAGAACAGAACTTGCAGAGCTTCTTGCCTCTGAAAGAAACTGGGTTGATTACCGAGGCTGCTCGCAGACAATGATACTTAATGGCAGCACTGCAAGACACGTGGAGCTTGTTGCTAAGTTACCTCTTGTTCAAAAAACTGGAAGAAAATTGAAAGTTGTTCTTGATGTTACCGGAGCAACTGCCGCACTGCTCGCACCTGCCATGATGGATGCATTGAACGTAGAATGGGATATGATCTTCCCTGAAATGACTCCGGAAGGAGATTTTCCCCGGATTGCCGAACCCAACAGAGAGAGTCTTTCTGTTCTGGCGGAAGAGGTCGTTAAACGAGGTGCAGACATAGGATTTGGTTTTGATCCTGATGGAGACAGGCTTGCACTGGTTGATAACAGAGGAAGACTTATTGGCGAGGAGTATACAATCGCAATGGCTCTGGATCATGTCCTGGCTCACAATCCCGGGTCGGCAGTGGTTAATCTGTCTACTTCCAGTCTTGCAGAGGATGCTGCTGGAAAACACGGATGTGTTGTATACAGAAGTCCTGTCGGAGAGGTCAATGTTATTGAGGAAATGGAGAAAAGGGAATCCGATATAGGTGGAGAGGGAAATGGTGGAGTTATTCACAGGGACTGTCATCTTGGCCGGGACAGTGCTGTTGGCATGGCTTACACGATCTCCTATCTAAGAGAGCACCCGGAAGAGACCATTGCTGAATGGGCAGATGGTTTTCCAGCCTACATCAACATGAAAAAGAAGGTTGATTTTACCGGGGATTTTGCACGTATTGCAATGCTTCTTACGGAACAACTGGGGCATCCTGACGATACTACCGACGGGCTGTGGTGGCGCCGGGACGGAGGATGGGTTCACATAAGACCGTCAGGCACTGAACCGGTTGTCAGATTTATTGCAGAGAACACTGCTCAGGAAATCCTGGACAGCGATTATGCTCTGTTCAGAAAGGTACTTACATGTGTGGAATAGTTGGATATGTAGGGAATGGGAGAGCGCTGGATGTTCTTCTCGGAGGTTTGAAAAGACTTGAATATCGTGGATATGACTCTGCTGGTTATTCTTTACAGCTGGACGATACTCTTGTGGTTCGAAAGTGTACTGGAAGAGTAGCCGATCTGGAAGAAATCGACCCGGGTGAGGCAACTGATGCTACCACCGGTATAGCCCACACCAGGTGGGCCACACACGGGGAACCCTCAACTGTAAATGCACACCCACACAGCGATGTTTCTGGAAAAATATCATTGGTTCATAATGGAATTATCGAGAACTACAAATCTCTGAGAAAGAAACTGATAGCTCGGGGTTTTTCGTTCGAGTCGGAAACTGATACGGAAGTTCTGGCAAAACTTGTCGGTAGTGAAGTCGATAAGGGAAAAGATCTGTTCACCGCAGTAAAAGATGCTCTTGTTCAAGTAAGAGGCACCTACGGAATTGCTGTACTCAGTGCCGATCAGCCTTCAACTCTTGTTGCGGCCAGGTACGGTAGCCCCCTTGTTGTGGGTATAGGTGACGGTGAGAACATAGTAGCAAGTGATGTTGCCGCGATAGTGGCTCATACCCGTAATGTTATTTATCTGGAAGAAGGCGAGATCGTTGAAATTGCCAGCGGAAGTATTTCATCCAATTCAACAGACCCGGGAATGACCAGAGACCGGATACAGCATGTGGACTGGGATCTAGCAGAGATCGAAAAGGATGGCTACCCTCACTACATGCTGAAGGAAATCAATTCACAGCCGGAATCGCTTCGTAATGCGTTCAGAGGCAGGATTGATCTTGTGAACGGTACAGCAAGGCTTGGCGGGCTGGACATGTCTGAGAGTGATATGCGTGGTGTAAAGAGAATTGTCATTACAGCATGCGGTACATCGTGGCATTCCGGACTGATAGGAAAATACATTATTGAAAAACTCGCCCGGATACCTGTTGATGTGGAATATGCGAGCGAATTCAGATACCGGGATCCTGTTCTGGAGGATGGAACAGTGATGTTTGTTATCAGCCAGAGTGGAGAGACCGCAGATACCCTTGCCGCTCTCAGGCTGGCCAGGGAGCGGGGAATAAGAACTCTTGGTATAGTCAATGTGGTCGGTTCAACAATTGCCCGGGAGACTGACAGTGGAGTTTACATTCATGCAGGTCCTGAGATTGGTGTTGCTTCTACAAAGGCATTTACCGGGCAGACAATGATACTCTCATTGATTGCACTTGCCTTTGGAAGAGCCAAAGGGAATTTGACCAGAGAAGATGGTATTGAGATATGTCGAGCTATAATGGAGATTCCTGAGAAAGTGGAGACCATTCTTCGCGGATGCGATTCTATCATGGAAATGGCGCGACAGTTCACTTACGCCAATAACTTCCTCTATCTTGGTCGTGGCGTAAATTATCCAGTGGCACTTGAAGGTGCATTGAAATTGAAGGAAATCAGCTACATTCATGCTGAAGGGTATCCCGCTGCTGAAATGAAGCATGGACCTATCGCATTGATAGACGATATGATGCCTGTTGCTGTAATTGCAGTTCAGGATGCAGCTTATGAAAAGGTCATGTCTAATATTCATGAGGTGAAAGCACGAAGGGGAAGAGTGCTTGCTATAGCCACTGATGGTGACAGCGAAATAAGAACAGTGGCTGACTGGGTTCTTGAGATACCTCCAGTAATAGACATTCTGGTACCGCTTCTTTCAGTGATACCGCTTCAGTTGTTATCTTACTACGTGGCAGTTTCAAGGGGATGTGATGTCGATAAGCCCAGGAACCTTGCTAAGAGTGTTACAGTGGAATAAGATACGTTCTGCGGTCAAAGTTGCTCTGAGGATTACAGGTAGTTTCTTTCATCGATTCTATCTGGCATGGGGCAGAGACAATGTTTACTTTGGTGCTGCAGCCATATCTTTCAATGTGCTTGTAACTCTGATTCCGCTGACAGTTCTTATCTTTCAGTTCAGCGCAACGGTTGTTATGGGTGATCTCTCTTTCAGGGAAGAATTTGTCAACTGGCTCACCGGCTTGAATCCTTTCGTTCCGGAAGCAATTCTCTTCGATCTGGAGAAAGCAGTTCTAGGTGGTGGCTCCACCATCAGCATCATTGGATTTGTAACTCTTCTATGGATGGTAAGCAGACTTTTTGGAACGATACGAACTGCCCTGGACAAAGTGTTTGAAGCGCCCGGCCGGCATATCGTCTGGGGTAAACTCTACGATTTTCTTCTAGCAATACTTGTGGCTCTCTGTTTCCTCTTTGCAGCTGTTTTTACAATTGCAGCGAAGTTTGCTGCTGGATCTCAGATCGGCAGTTTTCTAACATCAATGCCAATGGTGGGTCCTGCACTGAGTGGATTTCTGGCCCGTATACTCAGTTTGACATTCACATTCCTTGTATTCTTCCTGCTTTACTGGGCCGCTCCCAACAAGGCGATGTCCAAAAGAATGTCTGCTCTGATGGCATTACTTGCCCTGGTTTTGACTGCAATTGGAACAGAAATATACATGCGGGCTGTAAGCGCTCCTGATTGGGGAATCGTATACGGTTCCTTCATCAGTATCATGGCCACACTTATCTGGCTCTACTGGCTGTGCGTGATATTCATCGGTTCAGCAGAGGTAGGATCTGTTATCAGCAGGATGAGGGCTAAACAGAAAACTTGATCTCCAGTATGTCTCCATCCTGCACAATGTATTCTTTTCCATGCAGACCAATCGATCCAGTCTTTCTCAATTCAACCTCATCCGGGGTTTCCTGGAAAAGATCGTATGGAATTACCTGTGCTCTGATGAATCCTCTTGCCAGGTCCGAGTGAATTGTACCAGCTGCTTCAAGAGCCGAACTTCCCTTTTTGATGGGCCATGCTCTTACTTCATCCTTGCCCATTGTCAGAAAACTGATAAGGTCAAGCAGGGAGTAAGCCTTAGCAAGAACTCTTGCTTTGCCGGAAGCTGCGAATCCCATGGATTCCAGAAATTCTCCTCTATCCTCTTCAGGAAAATCACACAGTTCAAGCTCAAATCCACTGTCGATTCCCAGGAATGCACCACCATGTTTATCAACCAGTTGGGCAACTTCAGTTTCATCACATACACCTTCGCCAGCTCTGTTGGCAATAACCAGAAGAGGTTTCAGTGATCCAAGGGTAAACGGTGAAAGTATATCAAGTTCCTGCTCTGTGAGATCCATCAGTCTCAGAGGAATCTCATTTTCTATTGATTCCATACATCTCAAGAGTAGCTGTGCTTCTGCCTGCTTTGCCTTACTTTCCTTTGTAAGACGCGCCACTCGCTTTTCTATGATAGCCAGGTCTGAGATCATCAGTTCTGATTCATTTTGCAGAAAGGTTTCATCCATATTTCCCAGGGCGTAGTTATCAAGGACGAAGGCAACTGCAGTTGATTCCTTGATCCTGCCCATGTTCCTGGGGTTAAAAGCCGGAGAGGGAACGTCAAAAAAGGTAACAGTTGCGTTTACTATGCTTTTTGGATTCCAGTGTTCAGTAAGAAAGTCAATGCGATCATCGGGGACATGTACTGTAAGAGGTTTTGAAGTATCCGCACTGGAAGAACCTGCCAGTGCTTTGTACAGGGTGGATCTTCCACAACCTGGTTGACCGGCAAGAGCGATTTTCATGTTTGTAACCCCCTGATTCATGTTTTTAATTGTTTCAGGGGGCTAATCTACAAAACTTGTGATCTCAATCCTACTCTGTGAATACTCTTACAGTATCTCCATCGGCACTGTCTACATTTACTTCAAGTTCGCGAAGAGCTTCAATCAGTTCATCAGTAGGCAGATCTCTCAGCATGGAAAGATCAATGCCCTGGTCTTTCATGGCGTCTGCAGCGTCGGCTGGCATAAGGGCTGAGAGTTTGATTCCAGTTTTGATCAGGCTCATGGGAACCTTAACGTTAACTTTGTCTCCGTCTGCACTGTCAACCACCACGCGGAGGTACCTGGGCGAAGTGCGGGTCGGCTCGGATACTTCAACCGATTCAGTGGTTACATTCTCCGAGGCAGATACTTTCTCCAGAAGAGAGGAAGCCTCGTCTGCGGTTATCTTGCCTTCAGATAACATCTCGAGTATTTTCATTCTTGAATCACTCATTTCAATCTCCTTTACACGAATGACAGATAAACTCTGTCTCCACTCTTGCTGTTTATATCAACTTTAAGACCGTGAAGCCCCACCATAACCCACCAGGCGAGATGAGCGCTGCGCAGAATGTTTCCGTACTCCTTTTTTCTAAAGAAGGGACTAATTACTATTGCGATTGGAACAAAGGGAAGCAGCAATAGCCAGAAAATAAACCACGGTAACGGGACCATGACTTTCTGAATTCTGAGAAAAAGAAAAAATGCTGGCATTTAAAGTACCTCCAATGCTTCATTTACGGAAATTTCTCCCTTTTCCAGTTGTTGAATGATGGTTGCCTGCGGGGGATTCATCTTCATTCCGCTGTTGAGTTTCTCCACAAGTTTCTCCAATCGCGCCCGTGCGGTTGGATAACTGACTCCCAGTGCCTCCTGAAGTTTCTTGATGGAACCGAAACTTCGGATGAAAGCAATGGCCAGAGCCTGGTCTTCGTTGCTCAGCCCTGCCAGAGCATCCATCTCGAAATGCCCCTCCACTGAAAGATCGCAGGTCTTGCAGTGAAGCTTAACCGGACTCATTGACCTTCTGCATGATGGGCAGTGTATATCACCAATATTCATTTAGAACCTCCATTTTTCTAAAGTGAATATACATAATTATTAAGAATGTCAAGGTTTGACTTCAAGATAATTGATTGGTCGATTTTCTGACGTATCTCGGGCATTGACTCGAGACGATTATTTTTGATAATTACAGAGATAGTTTCTTCAGTAAACAAAGCAGGAGGGTTGTTATGGACATAGTTTCTGTTATTCTCGGTGGTGGCAGGGGAACCAGACTTTTTCCGCTGACTCTTCACAGAAGCAAGCCGGCTGTACCTATTGGGGGAAAATACAGGCTGATAGATATTCCTGTTTCGAATTGTGTGAACAATGGTATCAAGAAGATTCTTGTTCTCACACAATACAACAGCGAGAGCCTTAACAGACATGTGGGACAGACTTACAGGTTTGACAGGTTTTCCGACGGGTTTGTTTCCATTCTTGCTGCTGAACAGACACCGGAGAACACGAACTGGTTTCAGGGTACTGCTGACGCCGTAAGGCAGGGGCTTGTTCATATTCTTTCTCAGTGTCCGGATATGGTTCTTATTCTTTCCGGTGATCAGCTGTACAGGATGGATTTTTCCAAATTTGTGAAGGAATTCCAATCTTCAAATGCTGATATCAGTATTGCAACCAAGCCGGTAACCCGAGAAGAGGCTCCCGGCCTGGGTATTGTGCATGTTGCCACAGATGGCGTCATCAATGGGTTTGTAGAGAAACCTTCCCTTGAGATGCTGTCTGAACTTACCAGTGATCAACGTGGGCTAAGTGATGAAAAACCTTACCTTGGCAGCATGGGTATTTACCTGTTCAAGCCGGAAGTTCTCCGAAGGATCCTCATGGAGGAAGACAAAGACAAGACTGATTTCGGAAAAGAGATCATACCTCAAGCAATAAATAGATACAAAGTGACGTCATACCTTTTTGACGGATACTGGTCAGATATTGGAACCATCAGCAGTTTTTTCAAAGCAAACATCGATATGGCCATGCCTGATCCCGAATTCGACATGTATTCTAACTTCACTCCTCTTTACACCAGAGCGAGAGCACTGCCTGGAGCCAGAATAAGAGACACTGTGCTGAATAACACCATAGTTTGCGGAGCATCAGACATTGCAGGGGCAAACATAGAAAATTCTGTTATCGGTCTGAGGAGTTTTATTGGGTCAGGAACATACATGAAGAACAGCATTAACATGGGAACTGACTTCTGGAGAGGACATGCAAGAGATTCAGGTGCAGTCAACGGCAGTCACCCTGCACTGGGTATTGGCAGAGATTGCATGATCAGAAACACCATACTGGACAAGAATGTACGATTAGGCAATGAAGTCAGACTGTTGAATGAGAAAGGGCTGGACTACTACGACGGTGACAACATCTATATAAGGGATGGTGTTATTGTGGTTCCTAAGGGTGTAACCGTACCGGATGGCACGGTGCTTTAGCGGCTGTTGGAGATTACTTCAACAAGTCTTCTTGCAAACTCTTTTTCATCCGGAATCTCATCATAGTCTAAAGCTAGAGCTGACATGGCATCGATGTAAGCTCTTATGATTGATGCTTTTGTGATTCTTTGCTGTCTGTTGTTCTTAGATCTGTTGGTTGAAATTGTTCTCACTATACGAGTTAGGACTTCTTCCTGATCCGGTCTTACCGGAACGGTAAGTCGAACAGAAGCAGCTGACTGTTCCTCTATATCCGCAATACTGCTGACAAGACCAATGTTTCTTTCAATACTGATCATGAATTTACCTCCTGTGAACCAAAGATACATTTTTCAAAACCCGTGTCAATAGAAATATGAAATTCATCAGTTATGAAGTTGGGGTATTGACGAAGGCCGCTTATGTGACTAGGGTAATGACACAGTAGAGGAAATGGGTCCCAAGTTGTTGTTGGGATTGGCGGATTCCGGAGGTGGTAAGATGGTATTTCGGAGTCAATTGCAGGGAGGGGAGACATGCTGATCTTTGGAGGGTCAGGAAAGTCGTCCGTTGGCCTGGACATTGGTAGTCACTCGGTAAAGGTAGTTGAGCTTTCTCGATCTGGAAAGGGATTGAAGCTTAGCAAATATGCCGTTGTAGAATTGACGCCAGGAACAGTTGTCGACGGAGAGGTGGTCAACAGGGACCATCTTGTAGAATCCATTAAAGATGCTTTGGCCAAGTCCGGTATCAAAACCAAAACGGTAAATTCTGCGGTATCCGGGCGAAGCGTTATTGTCCGCCGAATTCCAATGGAGAAAATGACAGAGGCTCAGGCTCGTCAAGCAATCCACTGGGAAGCCGAGCAGCACATCCCCTTTCGAGTGGATGAAGTAAGCATTGATTTCAAGATCTTGAACGAGGAGTCCGCTCCTGGTCAGATGGAAGTACTTCTTGTAGCTGCGAAGAAGGAGATAATTCATCTTCACAAGAGCATAGTTCAAGGAGCCGGCATCAAATCTTCTTCGGTTGATCTTGAGCAGTTTGCTCTTCTTCGAGCCTACGAGAATTCGTACCGCCCCTCAGATGAAGAGTGTGTTACAATTCTTAATGTTGGATCGGACAACACTAACCTGGTCATTGCCAGAGGTGGAGTTCCCAGCTTTAACAGAGATATTGCCATGGGCGGTGGAAGATTTATAGAGGCTATACAGCGGTCTCTGGGGCTTGATTACTCATCTGCAGAAGGAGTACTTAAAGGGAATCTCCCTGAAGGTGTTTCGGAAGCTGATGTGAGTAATGCAGTCAGCAGTGTTGTGGAAGAGCTTTCCACAAGCGTGAGAAGATCATTTATCAGTTTCCAGGCATCCGGTGAGAGCAGCAGGATAGACAAGATGCTCATCAGCGGTGGCTGTTCCCTTATGGCTGGTCTTGCTGAGACTCTCAGTGAACACCATGGGCTTCCTGTGGAATCTTTCGATGTTCTGGGAGACATACAGCTCGAGGGAGAGCTTCTTACCGATGAGACAGCAAGGCATTCAGTAGAGGCAGTGATTGCTGTCGCCATAGGTCTTGCTCTTAAATCCCTGGAGCCAGGCAGTCTGGATATCGATATTCTACCCCCTGAAGAGAAAGCAAAGAAAGGTAGAAAAACCTCCTCGGCTGCTTCACCGGTTATGACTATCCTCAGCTGGGCACCACTGGGTCTCATTGTGATTGGCGTAATCGTTTTATTCGTGCATTACAGTGGACTTACATCCACCAGAGAAGAGCTGGATGGTGAGATAGTCCAGAAAAACACTGAAATAGCCAGTATGCAGCAACAAGTTTCAAGACAGCAGGAACTTGATGTTCTGGAGGCTCAGCTTGCCGACAGAAGAGCTGCAGTGAACTCTTTGTCTCTCAGACAGAAAAGTACAGTGTATGTGCTTGAGTATCTTGTACGGGCTTTGTACCCTGAGCAGACCGAATTCGCTGAAGAAGCAGGTAAGAGTATCTACCTCACGGATCTCTCACTCACTGAAGGCAGTCTTCACATTTCGGGTATTGCAAGAACATGGGGAGATATCGTGGCTTTTCAAACAAGACTTGAGGAAACAATGCCTGATGGCGTGAGTCCTCTTTTCACTCTGGAAGACTTCGGGCAAAATTATAATGTGGCACCTGTTCTCGACGCCGCTGGTGGCGAGACAAGGTATCAATTCAGCACTGACATAGGCGTAAACCAGATGTCGCTAGAACCACTTGTTGGCGACTACGCCGGAATTTGATTGGGGGTATCATGAAAAAGACTATCCTGGTACTGGTTGCGCTGAGCGCTTTTGTAGTGCTTGTTGGCTGTGATCCATTCGGATCAACAGAAACCATGACTTACATAACAGGTACTATCTATACTGATACGGCGATGACCATACCTGCAGAAGGAATCGCAGTGGAACTGGTAGTGAATCCAGACAGTTCTGCTGCAAGAACCCAGATCGTCTACACGAATATGTCGGGGGTTTTCTTTATGGATGTCCAGCTCTTTCCCTTTCTCCCTGATGAGGAGACTGGAACTGGCTATTCACTGCCAAGCAGTGCTCGTGTAGGGCTCAGCGCCCACTATGGTGCTGCCACATACGTATATATGTCCGTCGAGGGCAGCAGTGGATTTACCCTTTTCCCTAACGATACTCTTACTGTCTGGCCGATAGACTTATCGGTGTTCGGGGCAGGAACCGGGGGGCAACAGTAATGATTATTGTTGTAAGGGTAAAACATGAACCTGGAAGGGAGGTGGGCTTTGGCTGTTGATTTTCGAGATCCTCGTATTCTCAGGTTTATCATAGGAATTATCCTCCTCGGTGCACTTATTTTCAGTTATTTCAACTTCTTTGCTTCATCAGTAAATCTTGATATTACTGAGAGGGAGCAGACCCTGGAAATGAAGGAACTGGAACTCAGGCAACTACAGGGACAGTCATCTGACGACCTGGCAATGATGGGGCAGAGGATTGAAATGTACACCCAGGAACTTGAGGAACTGGACAGATTTCTTCCACGGCAGTACAGCCAGGAAGAAGTTCTCGAGATGCTTACCGGTTTTGCCGGTTCAAGTGGTCTCCAGATAGTTTCACTAGTTCCCATGGCACCAACAATTGATGCCAGTGGAGAGTACACAGTTTATGACTGGCATTTAACTTTGACTGGAAGATTTCACCGGCTTGGTGTTTTCTTTGATCAGTTGACACAGCAGCCAATGATGAGCTCTATAACCAATTTACAGGTTCATCAATTGAAAGCTGCCGAAGGTAAGTTTGACAATATAGAGACTACTTTTACTTTCTCGGCTTACATTCAGCCGTAACAAGGAGGGGAGAACAGTGTATAGAAATTGTAAAACGCTAAAATCAGCTGTACTGATTGTTTCCCTCTTCCTGCTTGCAGGGGGATGCGGGAAAGAGGCGGTTGAGCAGAGCTCGGAGGACACAGGCACGGTTTCCGTTGAGATTGCTGAACAGCCACCTGTGGCTGGCTGGCTGGATGTTGTACTGCCCTCTGAAGCAGTAGCCATTGATGCCAGTGGAGAGAATTTATGGATTCTCACATCACAGGGCTTTGTAATGAGGTGGAATTCATCCACCAGGGAATGGTTCACAGTTGAGTCTGACACTCCGCTGGCAGTAACCGAAAGTCCTTTCGCTCTCTCGGTTTCGGGAAATGGGGCTGCTCTTTTAGCACAGCATGCTCTTGTTGTCTACAGCGGAGAAGAAGTTACTGAAGTAATTTTTCCTCAGAGTGCAGTACCAGTAGATGTCTGCGTACTGGGGGAGGAGACAGAGGCAGCGGTTCTTTTCAGTGACGGTTCTGTTGGTGTTTCCAACGGGTCCTCTACTGAGCTGATTCCTCTTGTTGAGTCATCAGAGAAAACTGTAGTGGGAGACCTCTGCTACTCTGCTGATGTACTTGCCTGGATGAACACAGACGGCACTGTGAGCAGGTTCGAGGTAACCGAGAGCCTTCTGACAGAAATGATTTTGCCTGACAGCACAAACAGTGTACATCTTTACGGAGATGATTTGTTTGCCGGTGCAGGTTCGAAAGTATACCGTTTATCAGAAACGGATAGCTGGGAGGAATGTTTCAGCGGTGTAATCACCGGTGAGAACCTTCTCTACACCGACGCTGGTCTTCTTACATTTAACAATGATGAGATCATCGCCGCAGGTCTGTCGGAAATTCCGGAGAAAACCTGTATTCTGAATGATGGAACTATCTGGTCTTTGGCCCGTGGTGGAGTTACAGTATGGGCTGAGATTGGAACTGTGGAGACAAGACTGCCTGATGCTGATGTTCAGATGATCAGATACAGAATGGCCGGACAGACTGGCAGCGGTTCAACTGGAGGCTCCGGTATTGGAACTGCTGACATTTCATTCGGAGGAGTTTTCAGGATATACGAATCAGTTTCAAGCAGACCTGACCCGTTCAGCGAATTTCCTCTGACCAGCAGAGACCTGAGACGTTCTCTTGCTGATCTTACAATTGAGGAACTGCATCTTGTGGGAATTACTCTTGATCCCACTGGCGGCGACCAGGCAATGGTTGAGGACGCCAACGGTGTAGCCTATGTGCTTAAAGAGGGCACAGTGCTTAGAAACAATACTCATATTGCAGAAATAACAGGTAATGAAGTAATAGTTGTACAGGAAGTTACTGTCGGCACGGAGGATGGTCCCGGGGGTACCACTATGATACCCACGATCTTCTCCATGCGTCTCCATGAAGAAGGTGGTTTGTAATGCGTATGATCGCTTTGATCCTACTGGTACTGGCTGTGCCGGTTATGGCATACCGGGTAACTGATATCTCGGTAGTGCCTAGCGGCGACCGTACCCAGGTGACCATTGTTACAGATGGTCCTATCAGTTACGAGAAATTTCTGCTTACTGATCCGATGCGTGTCGTTATTGATCTAGGGGACGCTTTGCACGCGCTCCCTGCAACTGATTTCGCTGTGAGCAGAGGGGGGGTTAACTCTGTACGTACTAGTCAGTACAAAGCACCACCCGATGGCATTGTGAGAATCATCGTTGATGTGAACGGCGAGTTGATGAACTACAGCACTTCTCTCCAGGAGAGTAACAGACTGGTTCTTATGCTCACCACCGATCCTTCAGGCACTCCCTTTACGTCCTGGGCTGCGTCTTCGCAGGAAGTTCCCCAGGTTGTTACCGGCGGCAATGTTCCTGCATTGTCTAATCCTACCGGAGCTGTCCAGACGGGATCAGCTTATGGACAATCCTCAGTTACACAGGGAATTCAGGTTTCTGAACCCAACAGGTTTGTGGATGATGGATTTCCGATTGAGTGGGAAGGTCGTGGAGGCAGGAGAATAACCATCGACGTGGTGGATGCCGACATAAGAACTGTGATGCGTTCCATCGCTGATGTTAGCGGAATGAACATAGTTATTCCGGAGACCTATCAGGGAACCGTTACTGCAAGGTTGAGAAATCTGGGCTGGCGTGATGCTCTCACGGCGATACTGGATTCACAGGACCTTATGGCAACAATGTCCGGAAGCAATACTCTTCGTATTATGAAGCGTGATGCTTTCTACAATGAGATCAACCAGATGGCAGTCAGCGATTCTGAGCGCGAGAATCTGCAGGATCTGCTCACTGAAGTATTCGTGATCAGGTACGCACAGGCTGAAGACATTCAGAATGCTACCCAGTCCGTTCTTTCAGAGCGTGGACAGATCTCAATCGACACCAGAACAAACTCTTTGATCGTTTCAGATATACCAAGAAAGCTCAATGAGATAGGAAGGCTTCTTCCTATTCTGGACAGCCCTACTGCACAGGTAATGATTGAAGCAAAACTTGTGGAAATTGATGCCACAGCCTCAAGAGAATTCGGTATTGACTGGAGTCTTGGTAACCTTGGCAGAAATGATGTTCTTACCCACGGTGGTATGGAAACAACTCTGGGCGTGGGTTCACCCACCGGTTCTGTTCAGTTTGGTCACATCACCAACCTCTTTGATGTAAACGCAACAATAAACTACCTGGAACAGGAGAACAGAGCTCACATTCTTTCTGAGCCCAGAATCGCAATATGCGATAACATGACCGGTATGGTCATGAGTGGTAAGCAGATCCCATTGACACTCAAAGATGCTGATGGTAACACTTACGTTCAGCTTTACGATGTTGGAGTAAGCCTTACTGTAACTCCTCACATCAACGCCGACAACAATGTTACACTGGAACTGAACCCTGTGGTAAGTGATCTGTCTGCAGAGGCTACTGCTTCT
>JAOZRM010000026.1 GCA_029940175.1 Candidatus Sabulitectum sp.
GCTGGATCAAGCTCGTATGCGTACTCGGTAACTCCATCGACGGCCCACAGGGAGCCATTCCCATAACCCAGACCGGAAATGTTCGTGTCCGGTGCATCAATTGTGGAGACAATCTGATAGTCTGCCACACAAATGCTTGCGAACATGAAGAGGGAGAAAAGAATCACAGCAAATTTCATGAAAACCCCTTACGTGTGGTATGGCATATAGATAAGCATTGTTTGAGCTAGAGTCAATGATAATAAATATATGCATAACCTACAAAAATAGTAGGAAATAGGATACAGTAAGAAAATGCAAAACATACATGCAATTTGAATAGCTGATATTTCTTAAAATTGTGTGGGTGTGGACGTCACTTCCCGGGTTGATTCTTGCCGAAAGGATGAATCGTGTTATTATACGTGTTGCGGTTTTGAATGCTACCAGGTTACAAAACAGAAGAGAGGGAAATCAAATGAAGAGTTTACTTGTTCTTACGCTGTTGTTTGCAGTTGCACAGTTTGCTGTTGCTGATATCACAGAGACTTATGGCTGGGAGGGCACCGAGACCATCCTGGGTAACTACGGTGATATAATCTGCACTATTGATACCGATCCTGTTCATGGTGGTTCACAGTCTCTTAAGCTTGTTGATGATGATGCTACAGGTACTCCTCAGGCTTTCGTCGGATGGGTTGTCGGTCTTTCTGACGGGGATGTTGTAACAGCATCATTCTGGAGATATGATGTTACTCCATCTTCTGCTCCATCCTGCAGAATCTGGGGTGGTTGGAACGATGATCCAGAAGATATCACCAATTATGGCGGAAGCGCTAGCGGTCAGAGTGATTACGGTCCAGGAACTGGATGGGATCTTGCAGAGTACACATGGACGGTTGAAGGAGGACACACAGGCCTTGTTATTCAGGTAAGAACATATTCAGAAGCAGGAGCCACTGTATGGATCGATGATATGACCATAACCGCTCCAGATGGCGCAGAGATCCGCACCCCTGCCTATTCCGCTGCACTGTCGATGGACAGCTGGGCTTCTATCAAAGCAACTTTCTAAACAAATTTTATGTGATAGCCGGGGCTGTTGATTCAGCCCCGGCTTTTTTGGTTACAAAGCACCACATTTGTCTGCTTCGTCAGGCAGTTTCATGTCTCTGTAGAGGCCTTCAGCAATGGTCATGTATTGGTCTGCTTCCGACCGAAACCCGGAATCCAGTTTTCTTAAAAGAAAAGCAAACGATCTGCATGCCTTGGCATTAGCCGGTTTTGCGTCCAGTTGGCGGTATATGGAGATCCCGTTGTTAAAGCAATGGAAAGCCTCTTCCATTCTGCCCTGAGCAGCATGTAAATTACCCAGAAGACAATTATAGGCTGCGGTTCCGGTTTGTGTCTCTGTTTTAGTCAGGAGATCCTGTACATTCCTCAGTGCTTCTTCAGATTTATCAAAGTTACCAAGAGAAATCATAACCTTAGCTGTTTCAAGATAGACAGCTTGAAGAAGCGGAGATGAATTTACCTTTAATGCAAGAACTTTTGCTCTGCTGAGAAGATCAGTTGCTGAAACAAGATTTTCCTTGTTTGCTTCAATTTCTCCGAGAACAAGCAATGCAAAAGCCTCCTCTCTTTCATATGATGCCATTATTGCGGATTCAAGGGCTTTTTCTGCCAATTCCTTCCCCAGTTCAGAATGGCCCATTGAAGTATGAATGGCTGCAAGGTGGTTGTAAGCTAAAAGGGTGTCATGCTTTGCACCAAGGGCTTCTGCGAGTCTCTCCTGCTCCTTTCCGTGAAAAAGGGCACTTTCGAAGTTCCCGAGCTGTGCGTTGGCGGTACACAGCTCTCCATGGGCACTGAGGATAAGCAATTTATCACCAATCAAATTCGCCATTTTCAGTTGCTTTTCCATATGCTGGGATGCTTCCAGGAATTTCCCCTGTTTTTCAAGAACCAGTCCGATGTTTCCGTATGTAAGCGCAGCCTCCCGTTTCATATGGTTTTCCAGGGCGATTGAGATTGCGCGCTCATAAAGCTCTTTCGCCTGGCCGTACTCTCCTTTTGCCCAGTGAACAGTGGCAAGCGTATTGAGAGCGTGTCCCAGCTTTCTCGCTTTTTGAAATTCGGTAATGTTTGTGAGGTTTTCTCCTGTTTCAACTGCAAGAAGTGCTTCCTCCATAGCTCTGTGGATCTCGCCGGTCACACAGAATGTCCAGGCTCTGAAGGCTGCAATTCTCAATGTCAGTGTCATGTCACAGTTGTTATTCAGTTCGAGCTTCTCACTGAGGTTGTTGATGATCTCCATTCCTTCTTCGAGTTTCCCCTGTGTAAAGAAAATCTCCGCTAATCCCAGAACAGCATTCCCCTCCAGGGAGATGTCGGAGGAAAAACTCACTGCTTTTTCGTAATGACTGGAAGCCTGCTCGAAATCACCAATAAGCTCTCTAACTGAGCCGGAAAGAAAATTGCATTCAGCAAGGGTTTCTCTTTCATCAGGCGTGTGTTCCTCGATGATGTTCATGGCAGTGGAATAGTGGTGAAGAGCATCCTGGTTTCTGAATTCATCAGCGGCATGTTTTCCCGCAATAACTGAATACTTTACGGCTTTTTTCCACTCTTCTGCATTGTTGTAATGGTAGGCGAGAATTCTGCTTAGATCCTCACTTCCTTCATTTCCTTCCTCCAGGATATCGGCAATACTGCAGTGAACACGTTTTCTCCATTCTCTCAGCATTGAATCATATGCCACATCTCTGATGAGCATATGACTGAATATGTACTCCAGTTCGGAGACTTTTAGAGCAAAGGTCAGCCCAGCATGAGAGGATTCAATAAGATCAGAATGAACCTCTCTTCTGATGATCTGTTCAATGAGCGATTCATCGAATTTGACCCCCACTACACTGGCTACTTTGAGACTTTCACGAGCACTTTCTGCCAGTGTATCAATGCGTGCCATGATCATGGAGAAGATGCTTTCCGGAAGGCTGTCAAGACTGTTATCGCCTGCTTTCTCCCAGCTTCCCTTCTTCAGCAGGATGAGGTGTTTTTCCTTCAAATAAAGGAAGAACTGTACCAGGAAGAACGGGTTGCCCTGAGATCTGTCACTAAGAACATGAAGAATCTCATCATTAATAGAATTTTCTTCTGCAACCTCCTCAAGAAGCTTAAAAGACTGCTCCTGCTTAAGGCCTTCAAGTTGAAATTCCGCTACAGCATCAGTTTCATTGAAGAAAATGCGATCATCAGGTCTGGTGGAGAGAATGAAGGAGATGCGATCTCCTGATTCTCGGAGTACATTACGGACAACTTCGAGGAGGGATGTCATTTCTTCAAGGTCGGAATAGTGAATATCCTCAATAATTATGCATGCAGGTGAAGGCAACTCACGTATGAGAAGCGTGATCGCTTCTAGAAGATTCTCTCTTCTCAGCCTGGGAGGAAGAGTTTTGAATGTCTTGTGTGGAAAATCAAAACCGAACAGCATTCTGGAAAGATATACTTCTCTTGTGGTTAGTTCAATGCTACCGGAAGCTTTGAGAAAATCATGAAGCATTCTCTGTGAATCAGATGCATTCATGTCCGGCGATATGCCACAAATATCAGCAACTATGGAGATAAGTATCTCGCTGGTAGGTCCGTGTTTGGTTCTTGCAACCTTCATTGTTGAAAAACCCTTGAGGGCTAGAATCTCATTCAGTTTTGCTAACAGAGAACTCTTGCCGATTCCAGCATTTCCCGAGATAAGAACTATTCCATCTGATTCATCCAGCAATCTGATAACTTCTTCCAGCTCTTCTTCTCTTCCCACGAATGGAACAGAGCCATAGCTGGAAATAAGCTTACCTGTGGGCATGAATCGCTTGAGAGGTTTGTTCTTGCCTTTAACAGTGATGCCGGGCAGTTCGGTGTAAGCAAAGCGTGTCCGAGTTCTGTTGTAAACACTTTCACTCACATTTATCGTTCCTGTTCCGGTGTTGTCAGCCAGCCTCGCTGCTGTGTTCACAGGATCACCTATTACAGTGTACTGCCTTCTCTTGTGATTGCCTACTGTGCCGGAGAAAACGTACCCGGTTTCTATCCCGCAACTGATACTGAATCCATACCTGTTTTGCTTTCTTGAAAATATCTCACTTATGGCAAGAAGAGAGTTGTGTATGTCATCACCTTGAGATACAGGCGCTCCAAAGAGGATAAGTATTCTCGAGCCACCTTGAAGCATGTCATCGATATGGTGAAGATAACCGCCAAACCTGCTGACTGAATTCAGGATATCAAGGTAAAGTCTCTGGAAATTCTCAACATTATGGTGACCCGATTCTTCAGTATGTACACTTAAAAAGGCAGCAGTAACAGATCTGTGCTCTCCCAGAAGTCTTTCTGATCCAGGGGAAAGAAAAGCTTCATCGCTGATGCAGGGGCATTCCAACTGTGTTGTGGAAGCTTTGGAACTGGAGTGAAAGTGTATCAAAGCATCATCAGAGGCCTCAGCTTCCCTGCGGGCAAGTTCTTTGATAAGCCCTCCGGAAAGAAGGATATGTGCTCTTGTATCATTTCCGATCACGTATTGGTTCCACTCACCTGAGCCGACAATCACCTTGGCTTTAAGGGTGAAGCTGTTGTTCAGAATTGAAATGTTTCTGAAAGAGGTCATGGCATCAAGCATGGCTTTAGCGCATTTGAGGGCTTTCTCCTTTTCATTGAAGCGAACAAGAAGAGAGTCTCCGGAGAAGGTAATGACGCTTCCGTCGTGGTTTTCTACAATGGAAAGCATTTTGTCAAAATAGGAATTGAGAAGAGCAGTGAGTTCCTCGGTACCATGCTTACCGCTTCTGGTAAGCAATTCGGTAATAGCAGTAAAACCCGAGATATCACCAAGCAGCAGAGCACCCTTGAATACCACCTGACCTGCTCTGATAAGCTCAACATCTCTTTCGGCAAAGAATGGATTGTTCAGAAGAAACTCCTTTGTGAGATTCTAAGTCATAGCGACTGTTGTGAAGATAAGTAAATCTGGCTGAATTGCAAGAAGCTGTATTCAGTCCTCCCGTTCCTATCCATCATTTCTTATAGTCTGCGTGACTTGAGGCAATTTAACAGGAGGGGAGACTGTATGGCTGGTTTTGAAACAAATCCCGGTGAACGGGTATTTGCAGATACTAACAGATACACACTTCAGGGAAACAAGGTGAAGTTTCCTGTTTACACCAGGTGTATTGTTACTGATCAGAGGTTTGTCTGTTTTGATATGGGCAAAATGGCTCCGTTCCACTTTCAACTAGGTTTTCTTCTCCGGTTGATGGTTAAAGGTAAACCGGTTAGCCTTCCTTTACGAAATCTGAAACTTTCCCGGGGTAAGTATGCAAAAAACAACAAGATCCTTCTTGTTTCCTCGGAGGACGGCAGAGAAGTGTTCCTTGACAGGTATGAAAAATCTCTTGAATGGTTCCGGAATGTTCTCCTGCAGAATGGAATTGGTCTTTCTCAGATAGCGGAAGAGGAGTGGAGGGTCTCTCTGTAGTCACCCCCAGGAATGACTGATGGGTTGAATACTGTTATCTTTGTGCTTTGGTGACTAACCTTTCTGTCTGGAGAGTATCCATGGTTCAAATTCTTCCATTGCTGTTGGCTGTGCTTTGCAGCGTCTGTTTTGCCGATGAGCTTTTTCTGGATAATTTCAATGACGGTGATGATCTGGGCTGGACACGTCTGGGTGCAGCAGGTTTCCAGGTGATTGATCATGAGTATTACATTCATGCTCTCGGTGACCGGGGGATGGGAAAATCTCTAAATGGTGATAACTCCGGTGTTATGAGTACCTCAGACTATTCAGTGCTCTGCAGCATTCTCATTGAGTATGGGACTGAAGCCGGGATTCTTGCAAGATATCAGGGAGAAGATGACTGGTACTACCGAATTGTTCTAAGACCGCAGATATCTAAGATTCTGCTTCAGCGAAAAAAGGATTCCGGAGTTTTGTTCGGTCTTGATGAGTATCCGTTTACACTTGAATTCGGCATAAGTTACTGGATTCGTCTCCAGGTTCAGGGAGAATCTATCAAGGGAAGAATATGGCAGGGATCGGTTGAAGATGAACCGGATTTGTGGCACATGGAGGCCACTGATCCGTTTCAACTCAATGCCGGATCTTTTGGTCTTTTTGCAGGCGGGTACGGAAAAGAGAAAGTTTCCTGGTCATCAGTGTTTGATGATGTACTTGTGACAACACCTCTTTCAGGGCGACTATCGCCGTTGACCTGGGGCTCCATCAAAACAGTTGGTTATTAGCGGTGGGTCGTTCAACCAGGGATCTTGGAACTCCTGCCCAAGAGGGAAGAAGCGTTGCTAAAGCTGCCGGACTGCTTGGAGTTCTGACCTTTGCAAGCAGAATACTTGGGCTCGCAAGAGATATCGGGCAGGCGGCTATACTGGGAACCGGCATGTCTGCTGATGCTTTTACCATCGCCTTTATTATTCCCAATATCCTGCGCCGTCTTTTCGGAGAAGCAACAGTAGCCTCTGCACTTGTTCCAACCTACACAGAGACTCTATTGAAAGAGGGCAAGGCTGAAGCAGGCAGACTGGCTGGAAAAATTTTGACTTTCGTGGGTTCTGTTCTGCTGGTGGTTGTGCTTCTTGGTATGCTTCTTGCCCCGATTCTTGTAGATATGTTTGCTGCGGGGTTCAGCAGTGAACCAGGGAAGACTGAACTGACCATAGAGCTGCTTCGTCTTTTATTCCCGTACATTCTATTTGTGGGAATTGCTTCTGTCTGCATGGGGATTCTTAACAGTCACAGACATTTTCTAGCGCCAGCTCTTGCGCCCATTTTATTCAATGTTTCTGCTCTTCTGGGCCTGTTCGTTCTGGCAGGTATGTGGAGGGCACAGATGCCTGTCTGGGCCTACTCCACAGGTGTGCTTGCAGGAGGAGCTCTTCAACTGGCAATCCAGATACCATATTTGAAAAGCAGGGGAGTCAGCTTCAGACCGGACTTCTACTGGAAAGACGCAAGATTCAGACGGGTTCTCGGGCTTGCAGTCCCGGCGTTGATCGGTCTTCTCGCAGCCGAGGTTAACATCTTGGTGGATCAGCTTATAGCATCATTGCTTGCAGAGGGAAGTGTTGCAGCTTTGTCATATGGATTGCGAGTAACACAGGTTCCTCAGGGAATATTCGCCGTGGCTCTTGCCACAGCACTTCTTCCAACCCTGAGCAGGCAGACAGCCATGGGCAAACTTGATGAAGCTGGAAGAACACTGGGTTTCTCCACACTGGTTATTACCGGCCTAATGCTTCCTGCTTCACTGTATCTGATCGTTATGGCAGAGCCTGTGATCAGAGTGATGTTCTTCAGAGGAGAGTTCACTGATGCCTCTCTAAGGCTTACAGCAGCTTCTCTCCGCTACTACTCAATGGGAATGGTGTTTTATGCAGCAGTAAAGATAACTGCGCCAGTATATTATGCATTAAAGGATACTAGGACCCCTGTTAAGATAGCCATTGGCTGTATGGGGTTGAACATAGTTTTAAACGGGGCTTTAACATATCTGTTCCTAAAGACTGGAATTGCCGAACCTCTTGCGGGTCTGGCACTTGCCAGCAGCATTTCCTCGGTGATCAATCTTGTTCTTCTCAAGCACAATCTCAAAGGGAAAGTAGGTCGGGCCGGAGTTCCTGCGAAGTCCTGGACTGCTCTCGGACTCAGCGGTGCAGGTACACTTCTTCTTCTTCTTTACATCAGGCCATATGTTGCGGAATTTGCTGCAACAGGATTGGTATCTGGTATTGTTTCACTGGTGTTGTCCGGTCTCATGGCAATTGTTTTTTCTGTGGGTCTGTTTTTTCTTACTGGTGGAGATCAGGTGAGAATTACCATAAGAAAGATAATCAACCGTGGCCGCTGATACTCTCACAAGATCAGTATCCACTGCTCCTGATCTTCCAGGGGTTTACCGATTTCTTGATGATAAGGGAAAAACTCTTTACATAGGCAAGGCAAAAAGCCTGATCAACCGCCTTCGCGGACATATTTCCAACATGGGAGATCTGAGACACAGAATCCTTCTGGAGAAGGCTGTTACCGTTCATTGGACAGTGACTAGAACCGAGTTGGAAGCCCTGATCCTTGAAGCGGAACTCATAAGAACCCACAAACCTCCTCTGAATGTTGATCTCCGGAGCTCAAACCGCTATCCATGGCTTGAGGTGACTGTAAATGAGGAGTACCCCAGACTGGTGATAACAAGAAGTCCTGACAGGTCGGAAGACATCCCAAGATTCGGACCCTATCCTGATGCGGCTAATCTGCGTTCACTTGTTTCATTTTTGCTGGAGCTTTACCCCCTTAGAAAATGCACTACCTCCCGACTCAAACCACGGGAAAGACCTTGTCTCATGGGTCAGCTGGATAGATGTCCAGCTCCGTGTACTACCCACCGGAAGAGGGAATACGACCAAAGAGTAAGTAAGATTATTTATCTCTTAAAGGGTCACTGGGACGAGGTACGAGCCGGTATCAGGAACAGGATGGAAGATGCATCGGTAGCCAGGGATTTTGAACAGGCAGCTGATATGAGAGATCTTCTAAAGCGGCTGGATTCCTTTGGCTGGCCTACTCCTGAATCTGTCAGAGATAATATCTCCAGAGATGTCATGGCAGTGTCCGGTAACTGGGGTATCATCATTCAGGTGAGAAATGGAAGATTCATGGGCAGCTTGAGACTTCCATTCAGCTCCAGATGGAAGTACGCTTCAGAGTCAGAGAGGATCTCCATTCTGCTCAGGTCATACTATTCAGAGACCGGCGACATTCCCAGACAGGTTCTTCTTGCATGTGAGGCAGAGGATACCGGAGTTCTGGTTCAGTGGCTGAGGAATTTGAAAGCAGGGGCTGTTGATATTCTTGTGCCTGAAAGGGGCAACCTGAAATCTCTTATTGATGTAGCAAGGAAGGATCTTAAGCATTTCCTTGCGAAACTGGAGTGGAAACATCCTGCAGGACGCGGAGAAAGACTTGAAGCATCCCTGGAAGCCATTGCTGACATTCTGGGACTGGAAGCACCTCCAGGGTGGATGGTCTGTCTGGATGCCTCAACCATTCAGGGGCATGCATCTGTTGCAGCTCTGGTTAGTTTTCGGAAGGGGAAACCTGACAAAGAGGGGTACAGGCGGTTCTCCATGGCCGAGGAAATAGCACAGAACGATCCTGCGATGATAGGGAATGCGGTATCAAGATTTGCTGCTCATCTTGAAGATGAGCACCCTGATGTATTTCTTGTAGACGGTGGAATTACCCAGCTCCGGGCGGCCTTTTGCGCTGGGGGAGAGAAGATGCCGCGGACAAGGTTTGTCTCCATTGCCAAGAAAGAAGAGAAGCTGCTCACAGCACCGGAGGAAAGAGAGATAACTCTCCCGGACGAATCACCACCGTTGCTTCTTCTCCGGGCAATGAGGGATGAGGCTCATCGGTTCGTCATTACCTTTCACAGGACCAAAAGAGCTAAGAGTCACTTCCATTCCGCACTGGATGATATTCCCGGCATCGGTCCGGCATTGAAAGCGTCGCTTCTCAAGAGCTTTGGCAGTGTAGCCAGGATCGGTGCAGCTACTGAAGAGGATATTGCTTCAGTACCGGGTATTGGTCGTAAAAAGGCCATTATGATCAGGAAAGCTCTATCTTGACATATCTCCTTACAACTTTTCTTCTTCTACTGACTCCTGTATCAGGAGTTGTGTCCGGAGGAAGACTGACATCGTTTTCAATGAAAAACGGTCTGATCCCTGCATCTGAATGGATGTACGTTCCCGGTATTCCCGGAGCAGATGCGGGAACCTTTACCGAGGTTACCATGCAGAGTGGTTTCGAAAAATGCTTTAGAGTTAGCTCCTCAGGAGAGACTGCGGGAATGGACCCCCTGGTTGCATCGATTGTAACTGAGGATGGATTTGCAGCGCAGCTGCTTTTGGGCGGTGTTTGTGTTCGCAGTGTAAGGGACGAGAACAATGGAAGTTACGCCATGCTCTATAAAAACATTACACTCGATCTTCGTGGCTCCTCTTTCTGTGATCTTAGTCTGGCAGGTGAGTATTCCACCGACGAACTGATCCTTGCAGGAACAGAAAACTCCGGAGCTTTCGGAGCAGCGTATAATATCTGTGAATCCATTTCCCTGGGACCAGCTTATTGCATGGATGGAGACGGTGGGAACATCTGGTTCATGTCTTCAGTCTCTCTGGGTGCCGTTAAGATCATTTCAGCACCTGCAATTGATTGCGAGAACAGCTATCGTCGACTATACAGTTCCCTGGAACACAATGACATGCACCTCATATCAGGCTGGAACGGGATTGGGTACTTTTCTGAATTTTCTCTTCGAGGAGCGGATCTCATTGCTTCAGTATCTCTTTCAGACCCCGGGATCATGGTTGGGTACCAGCCCTCAGCTACCCTGATGTTTCTTGCATCGCACAGTCAGGATGGATGGCTTCAGGGAGAAATCCAGGGAAAATACAGGAGTATCACCTCAGGGGTGAATTGTCTGCGATCTCCCGGTGGCACATTCAGATTTGGTTTCAGTGCAGGGATTGATGTGGGACGCAATGCTATAGACGCTCCCTCCACATCTCAGTCTCACTGGTGGAATTCTCCAGCAGTTAGTTCATTTCTAAAATAGATGTCAGAAACCGGCGGTTTCATTTTATGAGAGTATCTTAGTATATTCGCTGCGTTAACAATAATGAGCGGTGCCGGGATGGTGGAATTGGCAGACACAGCGGACTTAAAATCCGCTGCCCCACAAGGG
The DNA here is from genome assembly GCA_029940175.1 of Candidatus Sabulitectum sp. Classification (GTDB taxonomy): domain Bacteria; phylum Fermentibacterota; class Fermentibacteria; order Fermentibacterales; family JCC-6; genus Sabulitectum. Next base: position 10,797 of record JAOZRM010000026.1, read on the forward strand.
CGTGAGGGTTCAAGTCCCTCTCTCGGCACCACTCTGGAGGAAAATGTCTCAGATAAGAAAACTGCCCGATCATCTTGTTAATCTCATAGCCGCAGGAGAGGTGGTTGAAAGGCCTGCTTCTGTTGTAAAAGAGTTGCTTGAGAACTCTCTTGATGCCGGCGCTACCACCATAGAAATAGATCTGGAGGCCGGTGGCAGGAAACTGATCGCAGTTCGCGATAACGGTTCAGGAATGGACAGGCACGATCTTCTTCTTGCCATTCAGCGCCACGCTACAAGCAAAATTTCATCCCCGTCCGATCTGAATGATATAGAAACTCTGGGGTTCCGCGGGGAGGCACTTCCCAGCATTGCCAGTGTTTCAAGGATGACCATACTTACAAGTACCGGCGAAGATGGCTGGAAACTTATTATCACCGGCGGTAAAATGGATTCGCTTGAACCTGCCGGCAGAACACCCGGGACAACAATTACAGTGGAGAATCTGTTTTTCAACCAGCCGGCGAGAAGAAAATTCCTCCGGGCTGAATCTACAGAGCTTTCCTGGATTGAAAGAATAGTCACAGGCGCATCCCTTTCCAGGATTGACTGCTCATTCACTCTTCAACACAATGGCAGAAACGTTTTCAGGCTCCCAGTGGTGGATTCTCCATCTCAGCGTTTGCGAGACAGATACGGTCTTTCAGGTGGGGAAAGGTGTGTGGAGGCCACCGGTACCAGTGACTCGGTAACTGCACAATTGTACTTGTTTCCGGATAAGAGGTGGGCAAACAGGCGTCATCAGTTCACACTGGTAAATGGAAGGCTTGTTTCTTCTCCACAGGTCAGCATACCCCTGAGAGATGCTTTTTCAGGCCCTGCCGGAGAGCCTCTGATCCTGTGTGCTGTTACTATTGACCCATCTCTTGTGGACGTTAATGCTCACCCTGCAAAAAGAGAAGTGCGTTTCAGAAAGCCCTATCAGGTAGAATCAGCAGTAAGGTCTGCCGTTCCAGGTATAGCAGCTCACAGAACAGAGTCCACAGTTGTTATGCCCGACAGAACCGGGAGCGCCGTTTCTGTCCCTGCTTCTTCTCATATTTCATACTCTTCGGTTCCCTACAAGTCCGGCAGCAGAATTTCAAGTGGTGCTTATCAGACTGCTCTGGAATTTGAAACACCTGGCAGACAAGAGGATACAATAGTAGATAGCAGCAGAGGTCACTGGGAGGATTCTGTTGAAATGATCCGTATCTCCGGCTCATATCTGGTTACAGAGACTGCTACAGGCCTTCTTATTGTTGATCAGCATGCAGCTCATGAGAGAATTCTTTATGAGAAGATAATTGCCTCAGTTCGTGGAGCCATGTCTGCGGGGCAGCAACGAATGCTTCTTCCGGAAGAGATCAGTGTGGATGAACAGGAGAAGAGTATTCTTAAAATCTACAGTGCAATGATAAAGCAGGCAGGATATGATTTCAGAGTAGTGGGGGATACCCTTGAACTTCTCAGTGTTCCCGTGGGGATAAAAAGAGGAACAGAAGCTCTTCAGGAGGTACTGAAAGCTCTTTCTCGAGGAACAGAGGTATCCGAACCTGAGGCTGAAAGGATTGCTTCTGCAAGTGCCTGCGCAGGAGCTATAAAGTTTGGTGATAAAATCACACTCACTGAAGCCAGACATCTCTTTCACACCCTGTTCACAATGGATGATCCTTTTCACTGCCCTCATGGAAGACCAACGATGATAGAACTGCCGTTCAGCGAGCTGGAGCATCGTTTTGGAAGATAGCAAGAGAAATAGAATTCCTGTGATCACCGGTTGTACAGCTTCCGGCAAAACTGCTGCGGCTTTCTACATAGCTGAACACTGGCCCAATGTAGAGATAATCAACGCCGATTCCAGACAGATATACAGGGGCATGGATATTGGTACTGCAAAGCCGACACAGGAGGAACTGAACAGATTTCCTCATCACATGATCGATGTGGTGGATCCTGACTTTCTTGTTTCAGCGATGTGGTTTGCGGAGAAGGCAATGAGCATTATTGAAGATGTTCTAGCTAGGGGTGCAATTCCACTTGTGGTGGGAGGTTCCGGGCTTTATGTCATGTCGCTTGCAGGTTTGCTGGATGCCCTGCCCCCCAGAAATGATGTTCTTCGCAATTCACTTATATCTATTGAGAATACAGCTCCCGGTTCTCTGCACCGTCTCCTTGACGGATTGGATGCAAAGGAAGCTGCGCGAACTGGAAATACAGACAGGGTAAGACTTGTCAGAGCTCTGGAAATAGCATTGTTGAGTGGTGATAAACCATCTGTACTGAAGCGTGGAGGAAACCCGGATAAGAGATTTCAATTCGTTTTCATCGAAAAGGACAACACCGTTCTCCGTGAAGGCATAAGAAGAAGAACTTCAGCCATGTTATCAAACGGTCTTCTTGAAGAGGTCAGAAAGCTTCTTGAACATGGATACAATCGTGACCCGGTTCTTGGTGTTACTATTGGTTACTCTGAGCTTATTGATCATCTGGAAGGGCTCTGCTCTTTAGACGAAGCCCGGGAGGCCATTGAGACCCATACCTGGCAGTATGCAAGGAAACAGAGAAACATGTTCAGGCGTTTGCCTGAGGTGATATCAGTGTGCAGTAACCCTGTAAAGGTGGCCAACGCACTGTTTGGAGAGGAGTGCTGATGTGATGGATAAAGACAAAGAATTGATCGCGGATCACCTTCCACTGGAAGAGGTAATGCTGGCAGATATTGATGGAATTGATTCTCCGGAGAATTGGACAAGATCTGAGACAGATGAGTCCCACGAGCTTCCACCTGTTCTTATTGAAGAGAACAGAGGATTCTCGCTTGTTGGTAACCATCGAACTGTCTGGCACTTGAAAAACAGCGGAAGAACAATGGTCAAGTGCCTGGTGGTAAGAAGCACTGTTCACGTCCGACCTGCCCATACACTGATAAGTAACAGCACAGAGGAAGCAATGCTTTTTGACGGACTTCTCAGGCGTGAGATCGTACCCAACAGAAGTCGGCTTGCGGATATGCTGGGCTATTCAAGAGCAAGGATCACACAGCTCCTGAATCTTTTGAAACTCCCTATGGATATTCGGCAGAAGGTTCTTGTTACTGATGAGATCAGTGAGTTTCAATTGAGGCAGCTTCTCAGGGTCCTAGATGATGAGACCAAGTTGCAAGCTGGTTTCACCAAGCTCATGGAGAAGAAGCTTTCAGGTAGACAGATGGCTGTGTTTGCCAGCAGGAAGCAAACATCGGATAATCCTGTGGTTCTTCAAGAGAAGGAAAATGATGACAACCATTATGAAGAAATCACAGATATTCCAGAAAAGAAGCAATCCGACTCCATGGCTGAACTGGAAGATGTCTTTGCTGGAGAAATGGTGGAAGATGCTCAGGTAGAAGAGGATGAAGAAACTATCACTCCGGATACTCATCCAGCTATTGAACCTGAAAGCAAAACCGGGTTTGATATGGCGGCAGTTCTTATTGAACTGGGCAACATTCGTGATGAGGGGTGGCGTGTAAGAGCTGCGGAGAACATGCTTTCGCCGCTGGAAATGGAATTCCTGGAGGGTGTTTCCATGTTGCGTACCGGTCTCTATTCAGAAGCTACTGATGTTCTCAGCGAGATCGTATCCAGAGATTCTTCGTTTCACATTGCCTGGTTCTATCTCGGCCGTTGTTCAAATCTTACCGGGGCTCTGCAGGAAGCTGAGGAGTATCTCAGGAATGCTGTTTCAATATTTCCAGAGAATCCTGATTACCTTGTGGAGCTCGCAGTTGTTCTTGAGAAGCTTAAAAGGCATTCTGAGGCGGAAGCATTTTACAGAAAATCAGCAATTATCAGAAAAGCATTGGCTACTGGAAAGTGAGAAGGCTCGCCGTACTGTTTCTACTGCTTCCAGTCGCCTGTGCGAAGATCGTGGCGCCTGCAGGAGGTCCGGTAGACATTATTCCACCGGAAGTTATCAGCGTGTATCCTGAGCCTGGTTTCGTAGATTCCATCCCGAAAGAGATCACTATAGTTTTCTCGGAAAAGGTTCGGGGTTCAGAAGAGAACGTTCAGCTCTTTCCGGATACAGATGGTGATGTGATTCTTCAAGGTAGCGGGGCCAGTATTTTTACAGGCATTGACAGCGGTCTTGCCATGGTGACCATCTCGTCCAATCTTGAGGATCTGCGAGGGAACAGGATAGCTAATCCTGAAACTTACGTCTGGAACACCATACCTGCAGATAGTTTTGCAGAAGTTTCGGTGACTGTACTACGCGAGGGAGGTGGCAGTGTTACTTCCAGTGCCCGTTGCGATTTCCTTCTCCTGCCTGATACAGTTTCCACCACGGTAACTCATTATCCGGATACTTCGGGGATCGTAGAAGCGGGATGGCTTTCAGTGGGAGAGTACAGAATTTTCTGTTATGAAGATATTGATCAGAGCAGATCATGGGATCCCGAGAGAGAACCAGGTTCATCTGCTGATATTCAACTTCTGGCTGGTGATCTGGAAGAACTGACCATGACCATGACTATTATAGACAGCATTGGACCTCGTATCTCTGATTTAACCGTTCTTGACGGATGGCATCTGGAAATACTCTGGAATGAACAGATAAATGTAAACCTGGCATCTCAGCAGCTTGTGAGCATAACTGGGCCGGATTCTCTACCCGTTGAGATTTACGGCGTAAAATCTTCAGCAGGCAGAAGTTCTACCGGGAGATTGACTGTGTATACCGAGGAACTTGCCGATACCATGTATACCATTTCAGTACACGGAATTCTCGACCTGGCTGGTAATCCATCTCTTGCGGATTCAATTGAATTCTGGGGTACAGACTCGTTACCTGATACAAGGTTTGCAGTACAATCCGCCTATCCTGCAGATGGCAGTGTTGAGGTACCTCCTGCAGGACCAGTCTGTATCTCTTTTTCAGACTGGGTGGACGAATCTTCTCTAGAATCATTGTATACAGTCACCAGGGTGGCAGATAGCACCATTGCTGCAGGAGAGTTCGTTCGAACATCAGCTATCGCCTTTTCCTTTACTCCCCACAGTGAGTTGCTGGGAGAGCGTCAGTACAGAATTGATCTGTTACCTGGTCTCATCTCACTTCAAGGCGATTCGCTTGATGGACAAAGTTGGACGTTCACACCTGCCTGGAGTGAGCGGCCTGGTGTAATATCAGGTGTTGTTTCAGGAACAGGTGCTTCAGTGGTTACTATGGTTGTTGCACCGGCGGGAAGTGGCGGGGAAGTTGTTACCGCAGATTTTGCTCCCGGAGCATTCTCTTTCAGTGATGTTGCCGGCGGCAGGTATACAGTCTCGGTTTTTGTTGACTGGAATTCAGATAACGTCTGGAATCCCGGAGAGCCTTATGGCGCCTGGCCCGGGGTTGTTGAAGTGTTTCCGGGTGTTGAGACTGAGAATATCAACATACAGGTAGTTCCATAATGCGGTTCAAGCCAGAGGAAAGATTCCTTGGCAGGAACTGTACAGCATGCGGTATATGTTCCAGTCTCTGCCCTGTAGATGCCATTGTTACCGATTCATCGGGACGGGTTGTTTCCTTTTCTTCAGCATGCATCGGCTGTGGTCATTGCGGCTGTTACTGCCCGGCAGATTGTTATGGTTTACCAGCAGAGAAACATGCTGCAATTCCTCTTGGAAGTCACATTCAGAATCTGTATGAGGGCAGGAGATCCACGCGCAGATTCTCAGAGAAACAGATAGATGAAACTGTGATGAGTACCCTGCTGGAGGCGGTAGGTTTTGCGCCCACAGGTCAGAATGCTCAAGGAATTACAGTGGATGTCATTCTGGGGGAAGCTGCGATTAACAAGCTTATAGTTAGACCTTTTGTTAAATTTGTGAGAATTCTGGATTGTTGCCGTATTCTGTCACTGTTCGCAGGTGCAAATCGTGGAGCAGTGAAAAAAATACGCAGGGGTGATGACATCATTACCTGGAAAGCCCCCTGTATTCTTCTGTTCCGGGCACCCGTGGGAAATGTAACAGGCAAAACAGACTCCATTATTGCAGCTACAATGGTTTCCATCAAAGCCGATACAATGGGGCTTGGAACCTTGTGGAACGGAGTTGTTCAGATAGCTTCACCGATTCTTCGAGTGAAGAGATGCCATGCTGCTCTTTGTGTAGGATATCCTCTGTTGAAAAAATATCAGTGTGTGCCTGCCAGAGAATGGACTCGCAGAGACATTACTCCGAGTTGACAGGTCGCCATGGCAGATCATCATGAAGTGATGGTCTTGCGTTGCTTTCTACCATGATGTTAGACCAGTTCAGTAGCCTGGGTACGCTGTACAGAGCCATGTCCAACCTGCTTATCCTGTATTTATTGCCCTGATAAAAATTCTTAAAACTGCCCACGGCACCATCAACCAGATAACCCTGTGTTACTGCAGGACGTCCCCGATACTCCATGGAAGCAAGAACGTTCTCAGCATTGACCCCACGGGGGATCTGCCCACCTGGATACGCAACAACATTTATCTCAGAGGTTCTTAGCCCCAGTCTTCTATGGAATGAGTTGAGAGCTGGAATAACCTGCTCCCAGTATCTGGAAGGTGGAATCTTAGTAAATGCAAGGTGGTCTGCGGAGTGATTCCCAATGTAATGTCCCATGTCCAGCACAGCATTGAGTTTTTCTTCGGTGCATTCTCCAAATGGAACTTTGTCCCAGCTGATGAAAAACACCACTCCGGACCCAAAGTCCGGATGCTCTTCAATGAAAGTGTTTACAATGGCAATTGCACAGTCCGGATCAATGACCTGAGAATCTCCTGGCAGATCAATGTACCTGAAGTTGTCTTCCCAGCCGTCATCAAAGGTTATCATTACAGGTCTTCTATCGAAAGGGATCCTGCTTAGACCGTTTTCAATATCCGTAGGCAGTATCAGAAAGAATCCCGCATCATAGAGCTTTTGGAGGTCACCTCTGAGTTTGGCAGGGGTTGCGCTGTATGCACTTTCATGAACGGTTATCTGATGATACGTGATCACCGGTATACCGCTTGCGTAGTCTTCAGGTTCAGGAGCCGAACCGTGGTCCAGGCATGGAGGGTTCCCTGTCATGGGAACAAAACCAGCGAGTATCAGCAGCAAAACCGTCACAGTGGCATCACTGTTATGCGATCAAGGTCTGCATTGACCTTTGCGTCCACGAACACACCCACCTGACCGGTGACAGGAACAGTAGTACGAACCACCTGCACTAGCTGACCGTTTACAGAGAAGTCAGTGTAATTCCCGTGAACCTCTGCCGTAAGTTCGACCTGGTTAAGTCTGTATGGAAGAAGTCTGGAGGATTCAAACACATCAAGACCCATAACAGGTATCCAGAGACCGTTTAAACACCTCTGAATTGTGTACTGACCTCGTCCATTAACTCCCAGCAGAAGAAAATTGTCTACTCCATCTGCACGGAGTACGATGCCCACCACAGAGTGTGCCTGAGCATCGGTCACGTTAAAAACAGCCTGAACAAGACCATCCTTCACAAGACCGGATGCACTGAGAAGCACAACAGGTTCATTGAAGTAGTGGTTATCTATGTGCAGGGCTCCGTTGTAAACATCGTAGGGGAGATCAGGGCCGAAGGGTCTATCAAGAACACTCTGGAATGTACAGTTCAAAAGAGTATCATCAGGTGCTGGAGCAAGTTCATCAAGCTGACTCAGATCAACGACTTCAGACACGACAGTTGAAGCGTCACGAGAAGGGGCTCCCACAAAGAAACCGCTTGTCTGTTGAGTAGATCCACAGGCCATAACAAGCATAGCCACAACAATCATGTATATTTTCATCATTAAAAGTTTCCCTCTTCTTTTTGAAAGCGATAAATAGTGTTGAAAACTATAGCATTCTCTCTCTTTTGTCTAGTGCCGTGCCTGATCCTCGGATGCACCGACAAAGCACCTGTAAGAGAAATTATTCATGTGGCCGGTGAAGTGGGGTATGTTCAAGAAGCTCCATCATATAATGTAGTTATACCTGATTCTCTTAAGACCGGAATAATGTGGAACCGGAGTTTTCCTCTTCTTGTACATCTTGTTTCTCAGGAAGAATACATGGAGACCGGTGATACTATCCTCATGGGAACCGACCCCTTCTACTCTGTGGAAATGGAAAGAGTGACCATGGCTCTCAATATAGCAGAGGCAACAGGGGATACCGCAGCCATGGACAGCCTTTACACTATACTCACAGACTCTTCTTCCTATTTTTATGTAACCTCTCCTGCAACTGGAGTCGTAGAAACCCTGTCATTACCAGGCAGTATTCTTCAACCGGGAGACTCCATAGCTTCAATTACAGGCCCGCCTCCTGATTCCGTGTACATTCTTACTCCGGAGTATTTCCACATAAGGTGGCCTGCAGATCTTCCCGGATGTACTGTGACAGACTCAGGGCTTCAGTGTTACGGGCCTTTACCGGGCCATGAGACTTCTATTCCGGGAACATGGTCTTTGAAACCACAGTTCATTTATGAGGAAGATCTTTATTCGTTTCTCATAACAGCAGCAGGCGATTCTATCCCCATAACCATTATTGGATCCACAGACACTTCAAAAATCATCTACTCGACCTTTCCCCTGGATTCAATCGCTCTCACTCCCTGGTAAATCTGCTAGTGAAGTATTTGGAGTTGTCGATTTTGAGGCAGCGCCGTATTCTGCCTTTGAAGACGCTACGACAGGATATCCCCCCCTTTCGGTCAACAAAAAGCTATAGTTGACACGCAAGAGTGATGAGCATATAAGTTAGGAGTAAATATATAAGTCTTACTGGGTAACACCGAAAGGATATCTTCTATGTATCTTATTTCAATAGCCTGTATGATCATGTCTGTTGTCTCTAATGTTCTCACCTTTACACCTTCTGAAACTGACTGGACTGCTCCCGGAGTAGAGGTTGAGGAGCTGGCGCGTATTGATCTACTGGCGTATGGGGAACCCATGAACAGGCCTACTGACAGGAGTGACAATATTCACCTTGCTTGCCAGGCCTTTTTCGTAGAGACAGATGAGGGAATCAAATGGCGGGTGGATATAGTCTACAGAGATAAGGTGGTAATGCTGGAGCAGGACCGCGAGCCGGTAGAGTTTTATCCGGGTTTCAATGATTGCCGATATGCAATTTTCTCACCGAATGGCAGATATGTGATGGTTGGGGCTGAGATAGGAACGGAAGATTATCCCGAATGTGTTTACACCCTTATTGATCTTGAAGAAGAAACCGGTATCAGACTCCAGCGAACTTTTGAAAGAGCCAAAGAACCGGTTTTCTGGGTATCAACGGATGGATCAGTGGCTATGCTCGCTCATGGCAGAAGACGTCTTACTTCAGCAAATACGTATTCTGATATTCCTCCAAGCTCTTATGGCTTTGAAGCTCCTGATACCCTCTATCTCTACGATAATGAACTTAACCAGTCCGGGTATCATGTAACTCCAATTGGATATCCAAGAGTACGAATATCTGATGATGGTAAAACCATTGTAGCCCTTATAAATGGGACTGAATTAGTTGGAATTGACTCAAACGGATCAGAGATGTGGTCCAGATCCGATATTGGCAGTGAGACTGAGGGTCGTCAGATTTACGGACTGCACCTCTCTGGAGATGGAAGTCTTTTCCTGAGTTCCCGCCTAAGCGGTGCTTATGCATACGATGCTCAAACTGGAACACCTCTATATACTGTGGAAGGATTTTTCCTCAATTATTCAATGACCATATCAGAAAGTGGCGACTACTGGGGAGCGAGTTATGGGAATCGAGCTGGGCAGGACCAATTAGAATATTATTACACAGGATATATTATAACATATAAATCATACACAAAAACCATCTCAGTAGCAGAGATTAATGCTGAAGATGCTATGTTTAATGTAGGATTTCAGATTAGAACAATATTTGATGACAGGCCTGTCCAATATAAGTATTTGTAGTTGAAAAAAGTGCCCTTTTCCGTTCG
>JAOZRM010000356.1 GCA_029940175.1 Candidatus Sabulitectum sp.
AGCAAGAGTTAACCGTTGCTTGAGAAAGTTGAGTCTTTTCCTGAATCCACTTTGGAGTGGCCATGGGGCGCTCCAGAACTGCTCTATGGATCAAACTGTCTGAACAGTGGTTTGCTTTATCAAGAATCTCAAGGGAATTTGATTATTCCAAGTTATCAAGCGAAATAATTGAAGCTCTGCTGCTTGAAGAAGTGAAATAAGATTCTACTGCCCTGTGGAGGTTTCAGATCTCGTTCAGCACAGCTGGATTCATGACTGGGTTTGTTATTCTTGTGTCCCTGAAAGAGAATTCCTTCTCGCCGTTATAGAAAACAATTCCATTTCTGCACCTGCCACCCAGTTGCTTTTGCAGCGAAGAGATTCCCTTTATGAAGCCTGGTGTAAAGGTTGATGAGGATTTTATCTCAACTGGCTGGATTGATCCGCCGTGGGGTATCAGCAGGTCAACTTCGTTGCCGTTCGAATCTCGATAGAAGTAGAGATCCGGTCTTATTCCTTTGTTGAGCCTGGTCTTTAAAACCTCCATGATTAGAAGATTCTCGTAAATGCTGCCTCTGAGCGGATCTCTTTTCAGTTGAGCAGAGCTGCCTATTCCAAGGAGATAGCACAGCAGGCCGGTATCGGTAAAGTAAATTTTAGGAGACCTGACAACCCTCTTCCTGATGTTCACATGGTAGGAAGGTAGTTCAATAACCATGAATGAGGCTTTAAGCACATCAATCCATGACCTTATAGTGGTGGATGATACACCGGTATCGTTACTTATGTTTGCCAGATTCAGAAGCTGCCCTGTTCTGCCCGCAAGCAGAAGCAGAAATGATTGAAAATTCGTAATATTTTTCAGATTCATCAGGGATCTTACATCTCTTTCAACATAAGTTTGTATGTAGCTTGAGAAAAATCTTGCAGGGGACAGGTTTCTGTCGTGAAGCCTTGGAAAAAAGCCTGTGCAGCAAAGCTCAAATGCATTCCACTTCTTATTGTAGAAAGCAAGCTCTTCCAGTGAAAACTGCATAAGATTAAGGATAGCAGTTCTTCCGGCCAGGGACTGACTTACAGCTTGATGCAGCATTGGCTGATGACTGCCGGTTAAAATGAACTGACCTGTATCAGAGTTCATATCAACAATTTCCTGTATGTATGAGAGAAGTTGGGGAGTTCTTTGAACCTCGTCCAGTATTGCCCCTCCCTTTAGTTCAGCAAGAAAGCCCCGGGGATCTTCAAGCGCTCTCTGTCTCATATCGGGAGCTTCAAGTGATCGATAGGTTTTACCTGGGAAGACAGTTTTTACTAAAGTTGTTTTCCCGGATTGACGGGGTCCCAGTACTGTTACAACAGGGTACTCTGCCGCCGCTTCCAGCAACTCTTTGCTGAGGGTGCGTTCAATAATCATACAAAAGAATACATGGCTTTTATGCAAATGTCAAGTTGAACTTTTGATTTGCATAAATATTATTCATGTTTACCCTGAATACTCTCCTGAATTCTTCAAGATCTTCTTCTGCAAGGGTGAAGGGTTTCAAAACTGAAACTATCTGCTTGATCCCCTGTAAAAACCACTGCTGTTTTGTTTTATCCGATTAACAGTCGCTGGATCTATTGAGAAGGGATTCTCCGGTAATTTGCATGGTTCAAGCATGTTCAGTGTT